>SFAU01000081.1 GCA_007096045.1 Microcystis novacekii Mn_MB_F_20050700_S1
CTTGATGCGGACAATGAACCTCAACCCGATGCACTATTAAGAATTAAAAATGGTGGACAATCAACGATTAGTGAGGATGGTTATGTCGAAGGTGCGCCAGAGTTAATCGTCGAAATTGCAGCGAGCACCGTCTCCCTTGACTTACATCAAAAACTCAATGTTTATCGTCGTAACCAAGTGCAAGAATATTTAGTTTGGCGAGTTGAAGATGGAGAATTTGATTGGTTTAGATTAACCAATGAAGAATATATTAAACTTGAACCGAACTCAGAAGGGATAATTTGTTCCCAGATATTCCCTGGATTATGGTTAGATAAAGATGCTTTATTAGCTGGTGATTTAGCCAAGGTTTTAGAGGTTTTGCAATTAGGAATAGCAAGGATCAAAAATTAATTTAGTTAGAGTAATCTAAATTTAACAAAAACTTCACGAAAATTGATAAAAAAATTATTGACTTTAATACCCAAGAAGTAGGAATGAAAACTGATAAAATCTTTTATACCTTATTTCAAGTCTTTCCCGAACTTCTCTTTCAACTGCTAGGAGAATCTCCGAATCTGGCGCAAAATTATCAATTTAAATCAGTCGAAATCAAAGAATTGGCTTTCCGACTCGATGGGGTATTTATTTCCGATGCAGACCACCCAGATTATCCGCTTTACTTTGTCGAAGTTCAATTTCAAAAGGATGAGGATTTTTATTGGCGATTCATCACTCAAATCTTCCTCTATCTCAAGCAGTATAAGCCTGAACGTACTTGCTGTCCCGTAATTATCTGGGGAAGGCGACGCTTAGACACTGGGTTTCCCCTCGCTTACCAGAATTTGCTAAACTTAGAGCAGATGCAACGGATATATCTCGATGAAATCGAGGGTGAGTCCCTTCCATCTCTTGGGATAAGTATCCTCCAGTTGTATGCCCTCAATATATCGGGGTCAGGAGTTATTCTGGTATTCATGAACAAGCAAAGTGATTGAGAGAAGACTGCTCACGAATAACAGTTGCCAAAGAGAGAATATTACCAAGTTGAGAAATGCGGTCACGAACATACTCAAAAAAGCTGATTTCTAATTTCCGAGTAGTAGCAACAAGGGACATAAAAGTATCCCAGTTAATTCCAACTTCTAATATTGATCCGTCCTTAAATAATATTTTAGGCAATTCACAAGTTTTGAGAATCGAAAAACATTACTTAGAAGGTTCTTGTTACTATAAACTTTCTTTTCCTAACTACGATGCCAATGCCAAACAAATTAAATTAACTCAACAAATTACTTCATCGGGAAAAATTCAAGTGCAAACCACAGAGGCTAATCCTGTTGAAATATTAGACGATCAAGGTAATATTCAAATCAGTCATCATAGTGACCAAGTTTCCTCTGAACTTAAAGAAGTTGAGCATGAAGGGTTTGTGGAAGATGCCAATTTTACCTATCAAGCTTCTGGACAATTAATTATCAGCAACTTACCCGCAGGTATCACAATTGAGCATTATGTAAAACCTCCTATTCAGAATATATTAAACGGTTCAGAAGAACCATTTATTGTCTTAAAATTTGGCGATTAAATTACATTTTTAGCTGATGATAAATTAGCAAAATTAACAATTAGAATTTTTAGTGCAATCGCCAGTCTTCTAGGATGGATTAACACAGCGTAATTCGTTAAGAAATAATACCAAATCCGTTTTTAATAGTAATGATTAACTCCTCATCGAACTTTAAAAACCCGTTCCCCACTCTCCTATACCCTTTAAACAGGATTTAGTATGATGCCTAAGATTGGGGGTGGCTATCGCCGTTACTCTCACCTTTTTGATAAATCGTTAAAATTTATTACAAAGTATATTGACCTTGAGTTCCCTTGCCTAATCTTGGTATCATGATGATACAAAATGTCGGGACAGATAAACAGTTATAAAGTTGGTCTGGGTTTGACCCTTGCGTTCAACCAAGAGGCTGAAAACCTTACTAAGTTGTTTTGGGTATGACAACCCTATTTGATGCCTAAACATTTCGCACTTATGAAAAATGCTGTAATACTGTTGACTGAAAACTCAAATCTGATAACTGATACCTAATCACTGATTCCTGATATATGTCTAATAGTTGGTGGGAAATTACGGTTTTGTGCGAACCTAGTCTCGAAGAAACGGTTTTCTGGAGACTGGAAATTTTTGGCTGTTCGGGAACGGCCACTGCTAAAAAACAATCCTTTTTAGAGGTTAAGTCCTATATACCAGAAATTAAAGCGCAATTGCCCGATTTAGAGGTACTAAGCCTCTGGTTAAAGCAGGATGCTTTGATTTTAGGTTTTCCCGAACCTGTCAGCCATTGGCAGTTAATGGACGAGGAAGACTGGGCCAGCAGTTGGAAACAACATTGGCAGCTGAGCGAGATCGGCGATCGCTTTTTGATCTGTCCCGCTTGGTTAAATCCCCCGGAAAATAACCAGAGATTGGTGATTAAAATTGACCCCGGTTCCGCTTTCGGCACTGGAACGCACCCCACTAGCCAATTATGTCTAGAATCCCTAGAAATGCGTTTAAGTAGCCAACCAGAGGGCAAAATTATCGCCGATATCGGTTGTGGTTCCGGCATACTGGCGATCGGGGCGATTTTATTAGGAGCCAAAAAAGTTTATGCTGTCGATATAGATCCGCTGGCGGTGAATGCGACACGCAGTAATCGCCATCTCAACGGGATTAACCCCGAAAATTTAGCTATTAATCAGGGTAGTGTCGAGGAGTTATTCGAATTAATTCCCGATGGTGTTGATGGCATCGTTTGTAATATTTTAGCCGAGACAATTATCGCTTTAATGCCCGAAATCACCCGTCTAACAAAACCGAATACTTGGGGAATTTTAAGCGGCATCCTCGTCACCCAAGCACAAGCAGTTACAGATATTTTAGAACCCCAAGGCTGGACAGTGGCTGCCCTGTGGAAACGTCAAGAATGGTGTTGTCTTCAAATTCGTCGCTCTGTAGATTGATATAGCTGTCAGCCTTGAATCAGTTATAGAACTTACCCATTGACAAAAAGGACTAAATGTGGGTGGTCTAATTTTGGTAGTCTTAGATACAATTTCTCTCTCGACTCTTGACAAAACCCCCTCCGATTTGATTTCCTGACACAAGGGCATCTCTTATGACCTAACCCCAACGGCTTATTGAGAATAAGAAAAGAAAGCAAAAGCCTAGTGTTAGGCAGAAAACCCGCTTGGGGAGAGGGTTTTAGAGAAAGCCCGTGATGAGGATTGAACTCATGACCTCACCCTTACCAAGGGTGTGCTCTACCACTGAGCTACACGGGCAGTGATCGTGGTGGGCCGGGCCGGATTCGAACCAGCGTAGGCGTAGCCAACGGATTTACAGTCCGCCCCCATTAACCACTCGGGCACCGACCCATCAATTCCACGATTATTAATCATAGCACCCTTAGCTAAAACACACAAGTGTTTAGGGAAAAAAATTTTTGAGCCATAAAATAACTCCCGTTAAGTGCTATGGCTTGAACGGGAGTTTTCTGATAATCTTGGGAGAGATTAGCCCACAGCTGCTTCTTCTTGGTGGGTTTCGATCACACAGTCAGACTTGGGATAGGCGACACAGGTAAGGATGAAACCTGCTTCAATTTGATCGTCATCGAGGAAGGATTGATCGGATTGATCAACGCTACCAGATATAAGTTTACCCGCACAGGTGGAGCAAGCTCCCGCACGGCAGGAATAAGGTAAGTCCAGTCCTTCTTCTTCAGCTATATCAAGAATGTACTCATCATCGGGAACCTCAATAACTGTCTGCTCGCCATCGGGTGTTTTCAGGGTGACTTTATAAGTTGCCATCGGTTGTTCCTCTTAATTAAATGCCAGTGAAAGCGGCAGTCTCTACAATTGCCTCTCGCTCGTCGTCAGATTGAACGATGCGAGCAAGTTTCATTTTTGATACTACGGGAAAATCTCCCCGACTCAGCCTTGCATTAGTAATGACAGTCTTAAATAAACTTAAAATAAAATTTACTTATATATGTACCACAGAATTCTTGACGATCCTTGCTCGATCTCTAGATAATTTCATCGATCTACAATCTAGCTAAACTAACCACCACTAAGCATTTGGAGCCATAATGTTAATTGTTTTTTTAGTCTTAAGCCGATTTTGATTAAATATTAATTTAACTTATGTTTAAGATAGATGTCAATGAATTGTTTTTAACTCAGCCAAGAAATTGCCAAGGGCAGCATCCGTTAAAACGGATGGCTAACCCTCGCTCAAGATTTTATGGTTTTCGGATTGTCAGTTTTCCAGGCTCTGGTTCACCGATTACCAATCACTGATTAAATTACTTATTAGGTTGGGGAGTCATGCGTAGATAGGGTTTGATTTCTTCAACTCCTTTGGGGAATTTGCTACGAGCTTCTTCAGTGGGAATAGAGGGAACCACCACACAATCGCCACCGTCGGTCCAGTTAGCCGGGGTAGCCACTTGATAGTTATCGGTGAGCTGCAACGAGTCGATCACGCGCAGGATCTCGTTAAAATTGCGTCCCGTGCTGGCAGGATAGGTAATAGTTAAACGTAATTTTTTGTTGGGATCGATGATAAACACCGAACGTACCGTGAGATTGTTGAGGGAATTGGGGTGAATCATGCCGTAGAGATCGGACACTTTGCGATCGCCATCGGCGATAATCGGATAGTTAACGGTAGTGTTTTGAGTTTCGTTGATGTCATTAATCCAACCCCGATGGGATTCGGCACTATCCACACTCAAAGCGATCACTTTCACATTACGTCGCTCAAATTCTGACTTAAGACTAGCCACCGTACCTAATTCCGTGGTACAAACGGGGGTGTAATCAGCTGGGTGCGAGAACAGCACCACCCAACTATCTCCTACCCACTGGTGAAAAGAAATCGGACCTTCACTAGAATCTTGTGTAAAATCTGGAACGATATCACCCAATTGGAGAGCCATAATTGTGTCTTCCTTATTATATATTTCAAGACAAGCAACAGTTTATGATGCCATAGGAATGCTGTTCTTCATTGATAATTTTAGGGATTTGTAATAATTGGGTTAGGGGATAGGAGAATGAGGAAATGGGGGAAGTGGGGAGATAGGGGAATAGGGAAATTCAACTATACCAGCAGCCAGATGGCGGCAGGCAGCAGGAAAATCCTTGCCAGAAACGGTTTTTAGCGATTTAAATTGTCCTAACCAACTTGTTCTTTGTGATCAAACCCTAAAACCGCAAAACCCTAAAACCCCAACCCTCAAAACCCTTCCCCTAGGGCGGCAAACTAGGTTAAGATCTGGTCTAATGGCATGATATAACTTTTTTAACTAGCTATCAGCGTTCAGCCAATGGGTAAGCTGCGGTGGTAAGTCCCAATTCTCCACCTTAGGCCTAGTAAGAAAGCTGAAGGCCGATAGCTCATGTCTTAATTTCTTGTCCTGAGCGTTAATTTGCCTTGGTTTTAGGAGACCACAACTGCAATGAAGAATCTTGTTCGTCTGCTGGCGGTAATTGCCTTGATTATCGGGAGTTTTTGGGGCAAAGTTCCCGCTCAAGCTCTCAATCTCACCTCGATCGCCTCTCCTTCTCTTCCTGTGGCGGTCTTAAATGCGGCCGATGCCAAACTAACCACAGAATTTGGGGCGAAAATCGACCTCAATAACAGTGATATTCGCGATTTCCGGGACTTGAGAGGGTTCTATCCCAATTTAGCCGGCAAAATCATCAAAAACGCCCCCTACGAAGAAGTGGAAGATGTCCTCAATATCCCCGGACTCTCGGCCACTCAAAAAGAGCGTTTACAGGCTAATCTAGAGAAATTCACCGTTACTGAGCCTTCTAAAGAATTTATCGAGGGTGATGACCGTTTTAACCCTGGAGTTTACTAAATCTGGTTAATTACGGTTTAAAAAAAAATTTCTAGGTGAGCGATCGCTCACCTTTTTTAGTGATCAGCTTCTGAAGGCAAGAGGCAAGAGGCAAAAGAAAGAATCTGGCATACTGCCCCAAGGGAAAGACCGGGGATTTTTGTCAGAGCTATAGAGAAATGAAGTGCTAGAATAAATAGAATTTATCAATTCATCCCTCAATGGTCGTTTCCTCGCAACTGCCGAGTTATCAAGATGTTTTAGTGGTGGGATCGGGAGCGGCGGGATTGTATGCCGCGCTGTGCTTACCCCCTAAATTAAAGGTGGGTTTAATTACCAAAGAAGATTTAAAAACTGGGGCTAGTGATTGGGCGCAGGGAGGAATTGCGGCAGCCACGTCCCCGGCAGATTCCCCCGTTTTCCATTTAGAAGATACCCTGAAGGCCGGAGCGGGTTTATGCGATCGCTATGCCGTGCAGTTTTTAGTCGAGAAAGCCCCCCAAGCGATCGCTGATTTGGTGCAGTTAGGAGTTAGTTTTGATCGCTCTGGAGACGACTTAGCCCGCACTCTTGAGGCTGCCCATTCCCAGGCCAGGGTACTGCACGCAGCCGATCGCACGGGGAGAGCGATCGTCAGTACCCTGATGGAAAAAGTGACCGAGCGCCCCAATATTACCATTATTCCCCAAGCGCTCGCCCTGAAACTGTGGCTTGACCCGCAAGGGCAACGCTGTCAAGGTATTTGTTTACTCCATCAAGATCATCTCTGTTGGCTACGAGCGCAAGCAGTCATTCTGGCTACGGGAGGCGGCGGTCAAGTCTATGCCCAAACCACTAATCCCGCCGTTAGCACGGGGGATGGAGTCGCCCTCGCTTGGCGTGCTGGGGCAGTGATTCGCGACCCGGAATTTTTTCAGTTTCACCCCACCGCTTTGACTGTGCCGGGGGCACCGCGGTTTTTAATTAGTGAAGCGGTGCGGGGCGAAGGAGCGCATTTAATTGATGCTCTGGGGCGGCGTTTTGCCTTCGATTATCATCCGGCCGGAGAATTGGCCCCCCGGGATGTGGTGAGTCGGGCAATTTTTAGCCATTTGCAGAAAACCTCCGACGATCCCGCCCATGCCAAAGTATATCTAGATTTAAGACCGATCGAACCGGAGCGTCTGCGTTATCGTTTCCCCAATATTATCCGCATCTGTCAAAAATGGGGCATTAATGTGCTTGAGGAGCTGATTCCGGTCGCCCCCGCCGCTCACTATTGGATGGGAGGAGTGGCCACCGATTTAAACGCCCGCACGTCTCTAACCGGTTTGTATGCGATCGGCGAGACAGCTAGTACAGGTGTTCATGGAGCCAATCGTTTAGCCAGTAATTCTCTCTTGGAATGTATTGTCTTTGCGGCAAGTTTAGCTGCAATAGGTCTAGAGCCAGAAAACTTTGTTGAGGAAAGACGGGAAAAACCCTTAGAAATAGCGGAAAACTGGCAGGAAGAACAGGAATACTGGCAAATAGTACGGAGAGAATTACCGATTTTAATGTGGGAAAATGCGGGAATTTGCCGATTTCAAAATGAGTTAGAAACTGCTATCCTACGGGTGCAACAGTGGAAACAACAGTTAGAATCCTTAAAGATGGGCCAATTTCTCCAGAATCTTCTCCCCGACAAAGGACAATTATTTTTGTGTCCCTCGGTGCAGTTAGAAATAAGAATAGCGATCGAGACATTAAATCTTCTAGATATCGCTGACTTAATTCTGGAAAGTGCCTTATTGCGAGCAGAAAGCCGAGGCGGTCACTATCGGGGCGATTATCCAGAAACCGTAGCTAATTGGCAATTCCACACGACTATTCAAGGTGGAACCTGGCGCAAAACTCCTGTACAAGCTTAATTAGGCCGGTTTTTCACAGATAATCTCTGAGTGCTAAACAGTGGACTCTCTCTGCGATCCCAGTAGCGGCAATATTTGGCCGACGCTGACTGGTGGCTTTTCCCCATCATCGTGGTCTATGAGCCATCTCTGGGGTTCAGTGCTTGTCATTTATGGCTTTTAGGCTATCATACTTTTACCCCCCCCCTAAACGGTTACATTAATTTAATTCTATGATCAAACCCAATTTCCTATTTTTGTTAGCTATCAGTGTGTGCATTTGGGGTCATCATTTTCAGACTTTACCCAAGGCTAACGCTCAAACTCCGCCCAGGTTAGGGCAACCCCAGACCATCGCCACTTACGATCAGTTAATGAAATCTGGTTACGAAGCCACAGCCCAAAGAAATTACCAACTCGCCTTGGAAAAATTTCAACAGGCTCTGGCACAACGTCCGAACGATACCTACGCCCAAAATGCGATCGCTAATATACAGAAGTATCTAGGTCAAACCGCCACAGCTGCCAACGCTGCCGCCAAAAACGAGGCTTCACCGATACCATTAATTGCTGGCTCGGCCCTGTTATCCATCGCTTTATTGGCAGCTTTACTATCGCTTTTCTTTCAATACCGTCCCAAGGGCAAAGCCTCAAAACGGGACAAAAAGACAACTTATACCAGTCCTAAAAACCCACCCGACAACTTTTCTAGGGGCAATGGTAATTCCTTCGATGCGGACACCAAAACTGGCAGTGACATTAATGGCAATGGGGAAGACGATTTCGAGTTCGAGCCTTCTTTGCCCGTACAAGCTACCTCCCGGATCCCGAACGCAGACTTAATCCTGAGTTTAATTGAAAGTCTTCGCGATAACGATCCCCGCACCCGCAGACGGGCGGTTTGGAAGCTGGCACAGATGTCCGATTCTAGGGCAATGCAGCCTTTAGTCGATAGTATGGTGGATGGGGACTCCTACGAACGCAGTTTAACCCTAGAAGCCCTCGCTCAAATCTGTACCCGCTCCCTGCGACCGATGAACCAAGCTTTGGCGATCTCTCTCCAGGATAAAAATCCGCAGGTGCGGAAAAACGCCATTCGGGATTTAACCAGACTCTACGATATCATGTCTCAGATCAGTCAATTAATTTGTCATGCCCTCGATGATTCCGATGAGGAAGTGCAAGAAACAGCACGCTGGGCAATTAGACAGTTAAATCTGCAATTACCGCCCCGTTTAGATATTGCTCCCCTGGAAACCACTGGTGAACCGGAAGATGATGACGTACAGGATACTTCCTTCACTGAAACCACATCCACTGAGGTGCAAAATTGAGTGAAAAACTGTTATTTCTCTCGACCCCCGTGGGATTTTTGGGATCGGGGGACGGCGGTGGCGTAGAATTAACTCTTTATAATCTCGCTCGCACTCTCAATCAGCAAGGGTATGCGGTGCGGGTAGTGGCTCCAGAAGCCTCGCAATTGCAGGATATCCCCTTGATCACTATAGCGGGAAATGCCCAGATTTCCGCCCAAAGTCAAGACCGGCAAGCCCCGATTTTAATGCCCGAAAATGCCGTTTTGGCCAATATGTGGCACTACGCTCAACAAGTACAACATCAGTACGATTTAATTGTTAATTTTGCCTACGATTGGCTGCCTTTTTATCTCACTCCTTTTTTTGTCACTCCCGTCGCCCATTTAGTCAGCATGGCTTCCGTTTCTTTGGCGATGGATCATATTATTCAAAAAACCTACAGCAGTTTTCCCCATTTACTCGCTTTTCACACCGTCGCCCAAGCAGAAACTTTCTCAATATCTCCCCCCTATCGCTGTTTGGCTAATGGTTTAGACGTATCTTTGTATCAGTTTCGTGCCGATTCCTCCCCCTGTCTAGCCTGGGTGGGACGGATTGCCCCGGAAAAAGCTTTAGAAGATGCGATCGCTGCTTGTCAACGGTTGGGTGTCCCTTTACGGGTTTTCGGTCATATTTCCGATCCTCTCTACTGGCAAAATTTACAGGATGCCTATAGTTTCGATTTAGTCGATTATCGCGGGTTTTTGCCCACTGGGAGCCTACAAAAAGAGCTAGGAGACTGTTTTGGCCTGTTGATGACCCCGCGCTGGGTTGAGGCTTTTGGTAACGTGGCTATTGAAGCTTTAGCCTGTGGTGTTCCCGTAATTGCCTATCGTCGCGGTGGTCTGGTAGAAATTATCGAAGATGGAAAAACTGGTTTTTTAGTTGAACCCGATAGTATCGAGGGATTAGTTACGGGAATTAAAAATTTAGACCGGATCGATCGATCTTCTTGTCGTGCAGTAGTCGAGCAAAAATATTCCCTAGAAGCTTTGGGAAATCGAGCTATTAATTGGTTTGAAGAAATTTTTTCTCAGTGAGGGAGCAGGGTTTTCAGCTAGAGCATTTGCCAATGTATTGAAAGCTTTATTTGCTCTTGGAGTCTAATATAGGGCTGGCTGAATAATGGTAAAACCCTTTTAAAATAAGGCTTTTGACCTGTTAAAATCCGATGTTCATGCTGCGAAAATAGGATTGGGACTTTCAAAAACCTTGCATTATCCTTCTTCCTGAAACGACCGGCTACTGACTCGGAGACTCCTGACTCCTGACTCCTACCCCCACCGAAAAACTTTTTGCCGCAAACCCTAATATAAAAGAGAAACTCTCAAAAACTATTTTGAGAAAAATCCACCAGCCACAATAAATGAAGCTGTATATAGAAGAGAAGAATTGACAGGAATAAAACGAAGTCCTACCCAGGTGAGGAAATTCTTAAAATCTATGGGAATGAAATGTTTAAAAGTAGGTTCTCTTCCTTCTAAAGCTGACCTAGATGAACAAGAAGACTACAAAGAAAAAAAGCTAGAACCAAGACTAAATAAGGCTAAAGAAGGAAAAAGGGCTGTTTTTTTTGTTGATGCGGCTCCCTTGATTATGGGCGCTTTTCTCGGTTTAATGTTTTAGGAGCATTAAATGCAATAACTCATGAAGTTATTATGGTAACTAATGACACTTATATTACAGCAACTCAAGTTTGTGAACTTCTTGAAAAAATAGCTGCTTTAGGACTAATAATCCCCATCACTTTGGTATTAGATAATGCCCGCTATCAAAAATGCAAAGTTGTTGAGGAATTAGCTCTTTCTTTGTCAATAGATCTACTCTATCTGCCGTCTTATTCGCCTAATCTAAATTTAATTGAAAGGCGGTGGAAATTGGTCAACAAGAAATGTTTATATGGTAAATATGATGAAAAGTTTTCTGACTTTTCTTCAGCTATTGATGAATGTCTGAATGATGCCCATCTGAAACATAAAAAAGAACTGGATTCCTTGCTGACTCTACGATTTCAGAAGTTTAATAAATCTCAGATTATGAACGTCTAAAGTATATTGCCCATGGCTTGTCCGGCGAGATAACCGGTAGTCCACGCACTTTGAAAATTAAATCCCCCCGTGACTCCATCGATATCTAGTACCTCCCCGGCAAAATATAACCCCGGACAGATTTTACTTTCCATAGTTTTAAAATCTACTTCCTTAAGATTCACTCCTCCACAGGTAACAAATTCCTCCTTAAACACCCCTTTTCCTTTGATTTGATATTCCCCTTGCTGTAATTCATTCATTAATCGATTGAGAGTATTTTTAGATAATTCTGCCCAGGGAGTTTCCTCGTTAACAGTCAAGTAACTTAATAAACTCTGCCAAAGACGCTTAGGTAACTGTTCAAAGGGACAATAATTAAAAAGTTTTCTTTTGGGATATTCACTTTTAGTTTGTAAGATAATTTCCCGCAATTTTTCAGGATGATAATCCTCCAACCAATTAATTATTAAAGGCATTCGGTAGTGATGCTCGTGAAGTACCCGCGCTCCCCAAGCAGAAAGTTTTAAAATAGCCGGTCCACTGACTCCCCAATGGGTAATTAATAAAGGTCCGATTTGTTCTAATTTACTTCCCCCAAGACGAACTCGCACTTTATCCACAGTAACCCCTAACAAATCTTTCAGACGAGCATCGGCAATTTGAAAGGTAAATAAAGAAGGGACAGGAGAGATTAGAGAATGACCTAAATCTTGAGCGGTGCGATAACCAAAAGGACTACTTCCCGTAGCAATTAACAGCTTATCTGCTCTAATTTGCTCATCTTTTTTTAATTCAATTAAAAAACTTTCTTCCTGTTTTTTTACCGATTTAACTGGGGAATTTAGCCTTAAATCAACCCCAGCAAAAGTCGCACTTTCCCGCAGACAATTAACAATAGTTTCAGAATTATCGGTACTGGGAAACATTCGTCCATCCGCTTCTGTTTTGAGTTTTACCCCCCGCAATTCAAACCATTTAATAGTATCTTGGGGTTGAAACCGACTAAAAGCTCCCCGTAGTGCTTTGCCACCGCGAGGATAATAATTAACCAATTGGGAAACATCAAAACAATAATGGGTGACATTACAGCGTCCCCCTCCCGAAATCCGCACTTTCGCCAGAGGTTCTTTTGCCGCTTCTAGGATAGTAACGCCAGCTTTTGGGTTAGATTCTGCCGCTTTAATTGCGCCAAAAAATCCCGCTGCTCCGCCACCAATTACGACTATTTGAGTCATATATCAAGGAAAAAGTTAAGTTTAAACCGCCAAAAATCGCTGAATGACTTCTTGACTTAATTCGCTCGTGAAACCGGAAGCAACAATTCCCCCTTTCTGCATGGCGTAATATCGATCAGCTTGGCGGACAAAATGCAGGTGTTGTTCTACTAATAAAACAGCGATTCCTTTGCTGGCAACAATACGCCGCACCGCTGCTTCAATTTCGAGGATAATTGACGGTTGAATTCCTTCCGTGGGTTCATCTAAAATTAATAATTTCGGTTCCCCCACTAAGGCGCGAGCGATGGCTAATTGCTGTTGTTGTCCACCGCTTAAATCTCCTCCCATCCGCGATAACATGGTTTTTAAAACGGGAAACAAATCAAAGATTTCTTCGGGAATTGTAGCATTTTTTCTTTTTGTCGGTAAAGCTTCTAAACCGAGAATTAAATTCTCTTTTACCGTTAAACGGGGAATAATATCCCTACCCTGCGGCACATAACCCAGTCCTAATCTGGCTCTTTGATCTGAGGTTTTATTAATCAGGTTTTGTTGCTCATAATTGATTACTCCCGCTCGCGGTTTTAAGATACCCATTAGGGTTTTTAATAGGGTAGTTTTACCCACGCCATTACGTCCGATTAAACAGACCATTTCTCCGGCATTAATGTTAAGATCAACATCTCTTAAAATATGACTTTCTCCGTAGTAAACATTGAGTTCAGATATGTGTAACATTGTCAACCCTTTTTAACTAATTTTAATCATTTTACTGTTTATTCTTCCGAGGAACCTAGATAAACTTCAATAACTTTGGGATCATTTTGAATTTGCTCCATATTCCCCTCACAGAGAACGGTTCCTTGGTGTAAAACCGTGACTTTGCGGGCAATTTGCCGGACAAATTCCATATCATGTTCAATGACAATAATCGAATGACTTTCCGCTAGATTTAACAACAAATTACCCACGTTTTCCGTTTCCTCATCGGTTAATCCTGCCACGGGTTCATCTACTAGCAGTAAGTCTGGTGACTGGGCCACTAATTGACCAATTTCTAAGCGTTGTTTTTCCCCGTGGGAAAGTAAAGAAGCGGATAAATCAGCTTTAGCAGTTAACCCGATAATTTCCAATAAACCAATAACTTGTCTGCTATCTTCTAGGGGAGGACGACCGAAAAGAGTTGAGAAAACATTTTTATTACGGTTGCTAACTAAATCGAGATTTTCTCGCACAGTTAGATTTAAATATACCCTAGGAGTTTGGAATTTGCGACCAATACCTAAACGAGCGATCGCATATTCGGGGATTTTGCGGAGATCTCGACCTTTAAATAATACCCGTCCGATGGTGGGTTGCACTTTCCCAGTAATCACATCCAAAAAAGTGGTTTTTCCCGCACCATTGGGACCGATAATCACCCGCAATTCTCCCGTATCCATACTGAAATTAAGATTATTGAGAGCTTTGAAACCCCCAAAACTAACGGTAAGATTCTCGATTTCTAAGATTTTTCCAGTCATAATTTCTAAGAGGGAATTGGGTATAGGGAAGATGGGGAGTACCGGGGGTGCATCTCATTTTTGTAAATCTACTAATTTGAGATTTTTAAGGGGAAACTTTCTGCTAAAATTGGGCGTTACTTTCGATTTTATCACTCAATCCCAGCTTTTGGGGGGTTCTACCCCCCAAACCCCCCGTTGGGGGCGTGGCGCCGCCCCCAAACCCCCCGCGCATTAGCTTTTCGGTGAGATGCTTACACGCGATTGTTCATATTTTTGTACT
>SFAU01000082.1 GCA_007096045.1 Microcystis novacekii Mn_MB_F_20050700_S1
TAGGCCACGGCTTTTTCGCTCAGGCTGCTGAAGGATTGTTCAGGAGAAATAATTTCGATGACTAATTCCGGGGGAACGGGACAAGCTTCATCGGTGAGGGGAATGTCTCCTAACCTTTCAGAGGAAATGTAGAGAAGATCGGGAACAGGACACCAATCTCGATCGTTTTTGCTTAGAATAATTGCCCATTCGATTCCCACTTCTCCCCGTCCTTGATTCCAGTGATCGAGTATAGAAGATAAAGCCAGAGTTAAACGAGAATGAAAGAATTTTGGTGACATTTTTGCGATCGCTTCTCCATCGACTAATTCATAGGTAATATCGCCATCGGGAGCGGTTAGGGAGAGAAATTCTGCTAAAGTCAGGGATTTAGAAGAGATAAGAGTCATAGTCAATTTTCAACCGAAGTGATAGGACAATCGAGCGGGAATTTTCAGATCGGGGCGATCGCTTATTTGGTAATATTCCCCGCGCATTCGTACATTACGGATTAAACTAACCGGTGGCATATTGATCACATCGTAGCCAATCACCTCATGGGTAAACATAACATCGAGAGGATTTAAAGGATAGGGATAGATAAATAAATCCTCTTTTTGTTTTGATACCGAAAGTTCTGTCAGTTTTACTTCCGCTTTACTCATCCATTTTCCTAAACGAATCCATTTACGAAGCTGTAGGGGGTGACAGGAAATGATCAAACATTCAAAAACACTTTCGGGAGCGATTTCTTTTGCTCTGCCAAAACTGGGAATATTTTTCTGGGTTTTTTCCATCTCCACATGATAGTTATTATTGGCATATTTCCAAGTATTAAGAACCGCCGTATGAGCGATCGCCCGTGCGGGAGTGACATAAATTTTCTCTTCGTTAAGAGGATTTAAATGTTCTTGGTACTGTGGAATCTGTTCGGAACAGAAGTAACGATAACTATCGCTATTTACCAATCCTAAAGCATAACAGAGCGCGTAATTATGAATTACGGGTTCGGTTTCGTAGAGTCTGCCGATTTCACGGGTTGCGTAATAAAGACTATCGTGCAGTTCTAATTGACAGGAATAAATATGTACCATAACTCTTTAAAAATTGCGAGGATATAGGGTGAGAAATTTCTCACCCTACTGAAATTTACGGTTTTTTAGCGGCTGGTTTTTTCTCGGCGATATGTTTCTTAGCGTAGTCTTTCGCTTCTTTATCCGCTTGATTTAGGATCGATAAAATTCCTGCTTCCGTACCCGTGAGAGTTTTCACCTCGGTTAATAAAGGTTGAAAATTTTCCCCGATAAAATCGGTATGAACGATAAATTCTTCCGCCATTAATACTTGTATTGCTTCGGTGGCTTTTTCCATAACTAAATCCTCGTCTAAGGGATCGATCGAGTGTAATACTTCATCGGGAAGGCGATCATATATTGCCTGTGTCCAGCGCAAATTACTAACAATTTCTCCATCGGCAAAAATAACACCGATAAGCTCATTTCTTACCCGTCCCGTCCGGGTAGTTTGCGCTCCGTAGTGACGGGTACGCAGGATGTTATTAAAAACGTAGAGAAAACCCGCTTCTGTCGGATCTTTTAGGGTGACAATACTAGGGAAAAACACCTGCGGACGGATGTGATCTTGTTGATTGATACTACTGGTAACTTCTCCCTTTTTCGTCCCTATTTCCCCTTTAGACACCATAGTACCACTTTCATAAGGAGCGTTAAGGGTAAAACTTTCATGAGATTGATCGAAAGAAGTTATTGAAAACGCTGTATCAACAATAACTTTAGATTTTTCCGACCCCGATCCAGACGTTCCCGACTTATCTACGGCAAAACCGTAGATAATACAATCTGGATTATTCATTCCAAAAGAAACATTGTACTCGCACTCCTCCGCGGTTACAATATTGTATTTACGAAGTAATTCTCGACCGACTAAACGTTCTGGAGTTGACTGTTTTCGTTTAAACATCGATAAACGACTAATAGTTTTATTCTTGTCAATTCCCGCACGAACACGAGCTTTATTTAGCTCTCCATCTGTTTGAAATAAAGGATAAGATTCTGTGACTCGAATCGTCAAAAAGTGAACGTATTTTCCCATCGGTTTGTAGGGAATCTCACTATGAAATAATTTAGCGTCAACAGATTTAAGAAAAGTCATAAGTTCGCTCCTAATATAGAAAAAGTGGACATTTGGATAACAGTTAAAACTTTTACTCTTCCTCCTCGGAAGAAGAATTTGAAGTATCGAGAGGTTGAACTTGTCTTTGGCGACGTTCTTTATCCATTTCTAAACGATAGAGAAATTCGCAGGTATCTCGGATAATATTTAGCTGACGACCTGCTAATCTGGCTCGATCACTTTCAAAAGACTCCTCGAAAACATTTTTTACAAAGTATTTAGCAAAATCCAAGATTTTTTCTCGCTCTTGATCTCGCTCTTTGATAACGTATCGACCTTCTGCTGTTTGAGAGCGTACTCGATCCATTAGTTTAAATAATCGTGACGCTACCAAAGAAGTCAAATCATCGCTTATAGCGTTATCCGCTTTAAGAATAATATCCGCCGCTTCATCAATAGGTTTAAGAATAGCATTGGCTTTAATGGGCTTTCCTTTACTAGATTTAGCTCGATAGAATTGACGATACAATTCGGTTAAGTTTTTCGGGTGATTTAAGGGCGATTCTGCTGTCATATCGATAGTTAAATTGGTTCGGTTAGCTTGTACATAAGGATCGAAACAAGGATAAAAATCGTAGAGATACAGAGCGATTCGATTAGCGCTCGGTATATCGGCATCTTTGCCCCGTTTCCACTGTTTAAGGTAATGAAAAACATAGAGAGGACTGGTTTCTAAATTGATAGCGAGTTCCGTTAATTTGCCCCAATTGGGATCATAACCCGTCTTACCCTGTTTTGCGTTCACGTCCAAATGAATAGAATAGGCTGCGGTTAGGGTATTTAAGGGTGCGGAATATTTTTTTCCTTCTTCCTCCCAACTTTCTAAGATGTAGTCCAAGCGAAATAAATCTCGTTGAACTAAAGCTCGAAGTGCAGGTGGCGCACCATCGAGAAAAACAGTTTCCTGAAATTCCGCACCATCATTAAAGGGAGGGATAGGAGACTCGGAAACCACCGTTTTAACATCTAGAATCATCGGGAAAGCTAATCCTAACCATGCTGGCATAATCCATGATTCCGTGTCGGTTATTTTTTTATCTTTCCCTTTAACTTCAGGAGGAAGAGCCATAAAGTAGAAGGTGAGAGGTTGCTTTTCGGGATAGGAGAGTTTGAGAGATCGATCCTTTATTGAAGTATTGTCGAGATGAAAGAGATCGAGACTCTGGTAACGCTCTAGTTCGAGATTCGCTTTTAAGTCTTTACTAATGAAATGATTACGAACATCTGTATCGAAGCGAGATTGTTTGATTTCCTCATAGACTTGATGCAAGAACAAATTGGTTTCTGGAGTGCAGTAATATGTAGGATAAAAATAAATATAACGATATTTAGCATCCTCAAAATTTTTTCCTACCGCTTCTGTCTCGCTCATTAAAATTTGCCGTAACATGAATTCGATTCCTGCGATGCTGGAAATGTTACGTTTAGCGTTAGAACCTCCTAGATTTTGTTTATTAGTGTAAACTTGGGGAGTGAACAAGACTGCCGATTCCATCTGCTCAGTTACGCTATATGCAGAATGGGATATAGAGCAAAGTGCTGTTTTTCCCCTTCCCGATTTTTTAGCATTTTTATAGCGTTGAAATTCTTCAAAAAATTTATCGGGTGATCTGGTATCTGTCTGTTGATTCGGTAACATGACTACTTGCTTAACCCACGCGCGTAAATCATCCCAACCATCGAAAACTTGATAATTGTTTAAAATGGGTTCGAGCGAATCACGAAGATGGATTAATAATTTTTGACATATCGGTTTAATTTCTTCATTTCCGATTCCTACATGATGCTCTAAATACTTAGCCGCTAAATAATACCATTCTAAAGGTAGTCCACCTGTATTGCCTTTTATTTTGCGTTCCTTAAGACTATCGTTTATTCTTTGAATCTCCCGAATAGCGGGAATATAGCTTAGTAAATCCCAATGTTTTGCGACTTCCAGCATAAAATCGAAGTCAGGGGGTTTGGGAATGTTTTTATCCCGCTTACAAGTTTCTAGAATTTGAGAGATTTTCTCATCCCATATTTTACGGCTGATTAAATCACAAAACTCGGCCATCTGATCGATCCGAATATCTTCTTTAAACTCGAAATTATATCGATCAGATAAAATTCCTAACTTTTGAAATTTAACTAAAGTACCGCTTCGATCGCCAGAAACAGGCTTTTTCCCATCTTTCAGAATTTTTAGCGTTGCATCTAAACCAACGTCCATCAATTCGAGGGTATTAAAGAATAAATGATAATATTCTGCGTATTTCATTCCCTTACCATCTCGATTAAATCCTGTCTGTCTAGTTCGCAATTCTCCGATACAGAGAGAATTGATTTTATCAACCACTCTTTCGGGAATATTATCTACCGATATTTCCGGTGCATTACGGGAGGTTAGATAAACTACTCCAGTCGGTAAATATAGTAACGGTTGATAATACTGCTTTTCGGGGGTGTTGAGACTGACATATTCATCGATAAGAGCGTTATTGATAACATTAGTTAAGACTCCTCGATTTTCCGAGATAGCGTGATAGGTTAACTTCAAATTTCTATTACTCAATCGACCTAGAATGTCGTCTAAGCTAGAACTTAAAGCGTCTTGAGGATGCTTGACTATGGAGGATATCCGATCGGCTAAACAAGCTAATCCAGTGAAAGAAAATAATTTATCACCTCTCGGTTTTAATTTAGGAGATAGTCCATCATGAATGGAGAAATTCCAGTTAGTTCCCCAACGAATTTGCGCGTTGTAAGCTATCACCAGTAAATCATCTATGTATTCTCGATATACTTCTGGATTTTCTGGATCGATAAAAACATCTAATTGTAGATAACGAACCATCACATCAATAATTTCTCGATGTTCTTGAATAGATAATCCTCGAATTTCTGACAATTTTTTGTACTTTTCAGGCATCTGTGGAAAGCGATCATACTTAAATTTCTCGAAATCATGTAAAATAAAGCCAGCCATACCCAATCTTCTATCAAATTCTTTGATATATCGTTTAATAGTTGTATCTAATTTTTCTATTTGTTGTTCGATTAAGTTAGCGGCAAATAATCCATTCAGGATGTGAGTGCTTAAAGATTGGTCGTGTAACGCTCGATCGCTTTTTAAATTTCCCTCCGCTATTTTATTCTCGATCCATTTACCTCCTTTTGCGGTCACACCAATAGCGACTTTCAGTAAATTAGGTAATACATATTCGGCAAAATCTATCATAACAGAATCTTCGGGATTCTGCTTAATAATTGCTTCTTTAAAGAGTTTAGTCGTTAAAAATTCTTTTTGAATCTCTTCTTCATCTCGGTTAGACTCTGGTAGCTCTTCTTCCTCTTCCTCATAATTATTTATATCCTCGTTTTCGTCTTGAAAGGATTCAATATTATCTCGATAGTCAAAAATGTTTAATTGTTGAATCTCTTGACTTGTTTCTTTTTTCTTTCTAGCCATTATCCTGCTCCTGTACATCTAAGTAAGTGATGATTTGTAGATATAAATAGGGAATTGTTTTTAAGTTTTAGGGATAGATTTAAAAACAATTTCATGATTAATTTACTCATTTTCTTGATAATCGATTAACTTGAGAGACTCGAAACATTTCAGGCGATCAAGATATTTAATCATCAAGCTAATTCTTGATTCTACAATCTCTCTTGCCATCATTGCAAACCCCATTTTTTTAAGCAGAGATGAATACTTTCTTTCTGGGTTTTACGAAACTTGGCGGTATCAGCATATACCTTCCACGCTCGAACACGAAATTTAAGAAACTCGCCAACATGACTTTCGTAAATAAGTTTTCCATCTCGTGCGACTTAATGGCCGAGAAGGGGAGAACAGCGATCGAGTTCAACAAGATCGATTGCGTCCCTATTGATCTTTAATACTTCACTCAGGTAGTCAAGAACTTCTAGATATCGCTCGTATTTTTCTTGATCTTGTTTCCCCTCGGCTTTTTCGTCATATAGAACCGCAAAATCCCAATCACTACCGTCGTGATTTTTTCCGGTCGCTCTAGAACCGAATAAAACTAATAGTTTGACATAGGGAATTTTTTCGAGAAGTTGAGAGGACAGCTTTTGGGAGTTTTCTAAAATAGAGTTAGCCATGATTTTCTAACCGAGTATTAATCTTCCAAGTTTTCAGTAAGGACTTGATGTTCTAAATCGGCGGTACGATTCTTGAAATATCGATATTCAGCTAAAATTCCACCGAATGATTCCTCCAGTTCATCGAACTTCCTTTGAATATGCTCGATTTTCTCTTCTTGCGCTTGTTGAATTTGAAAGATTTTTCGATGTTGATGCTCCATTTCATTGAACGCGATCAATAGGTAGTACATAAACTTGCATGGCTCCACCGTAATTTTAGATGAGTTCGCTAAATGACTGTTTGAGGATTGCATAGGCGGCTCCTTCTATGGTTCATCCATCAATTATAGCTTCTCGCCTGTTAATTGAGTATATAAAGACCATTGTAAAACTACCTGCCCGATTCTGCTACCCTGAGCAAGGGAAAGTAAACCTCCTCGACTTCCGTTAAGTGAGTAATAATGCCTATTAGGTATTGAAACTTTATCTACTCGATTAGAGATATAGTTATATTTAACTTTCCTGTCATCGCCCATAAGGTGATGAGCAAACCCTAATAGGGATAACAGTTCTAGCAGCTCCACGAGTCTCCTCCTTTGTCCTTGAGACGGTAGGCTTGGGTATCGAGTAGCAGTGCCGATTGACCGAAAGCTATAGAGTAAGGTGCGGAGGTTTTTTCGCGGCCGAACTCGTCTATCGGATAAATCTGAAAGTGCATCGGTAGCTGGAGACGTTTTTTCACCTCCTCGACTGGGTGCGGAACCAGATAACTAACCAGATATCTGGTTTTCATCCGCTCGTTAATCTGCCGATAGGGACAGGGATAGACTTGAATACCCCGCAAAACCAGCACTTTCCAGCTATTCGCCAGTTCTCTCAGATCTCCCCCGTAGCTAAATCGCCATGGTCGTCTTTCCGGACGATATCTCAGCAACTTCATAAATGCGAGGCAGTGGCGAAACCGTCCCTTGGCAATCGGTTGTTGAAGACGGGCCGCGGTTGACTCCAGAAGTCGGAGGTAGTCCTCTTCCGTCATCGGTTCAATGTCAAGATGGCTGAGAATACTGGGTAAATCGTAGGTTTTGAAATAATCACCCGGCCAGTCTTCGTACTCTTCATCGTACAACCCGCAGGAAAGGGAGCTAGAACCTCGAAAGCTACTCGCGTCCTCTTCAATCGGACTTTTCGATACTTGTCCCGATAGCTGTTGCCAGTCTTCTCTCCAAGTTTGCAGACATCCCCTCACCCGGCCCAGACTCGTCTGGAAAACCCTCTGACAATCCTCCTCAAACGCGACGCGACTCTTTTGGTATCTATCCCGAATCGTTTTATGATTAAGCTTGCGACTTATCTCCACGGACTGCACTCCCGCCCAACGGCGGAAATATCCCTGAAAGTTATTAATTTTGCGGTATTTATCCCGAATTTGCTCGTTTAAAAATGGGCGATCATAGGCGACATTTTTCTCTAAAGGAGGATGTTCGCCAAGAAATAATCGCTCGACCAAGAAGTTAGACGCGAGCGCATAGGCAGTAAAATTGAGGAACGGTTGATCGTCGCTCTGTCCATCGTGTCTGCCGAGTCGTCCCAAGCGCTGGACAAAACTCCCCGAATCCCCAGACTCGAAAATTAAAAAGTTAATCCGGAAATCCACCCCCACATCGATCGTACTGGTTCCGAGAACTAAATCGGCTTGTAACGATTCGTTTTTTCGTTTTTGTCCCGTTAAACCGGTATTTTCTGCCACTGTCAACGGATGGAGCAAGTTCTTAAACTCTCGGATTAAGCGTTTGACAGAAGCGATCGAATTGAGAATGATCGCACCTTTACTCCCAGGATATTGTAGGAAATAGTCACGAATTAACTGCCAGTTTTCCAATAGCCACGTTTCCGACGCTCCGAAAGTAGAATCTATAGGAATAAAATTTAAAGTTATCTGTCGAGCGATCTGTCGCCATCCCTGCGACTCCAATTGCTGTTTTTCCGCTTCTGAATCGGGAAAGCGGTACTTTTCACGTTCGTAAGGGTTAATCTCTCGAATTTCCTCGGGAGCAAACACGGTTTTCAATCGCTCGATTAGTTGTTTTTCTGGGGTGGCAGAAAGGAATAGATGTTTGTGTTCATTTTTCGTGTGACGCATCAATAGCATCGTATTAATAACACTCGCGATCTGGGGCGCACTAAAAACATGAAATTCATCGTGTATAAAAAGATTGAATTTAAAGTCTAAAGGACTCCAAAGTTTATCGGGAGCATCTTTAGGAGTAATATAAGCGTGACGATGGAGATAATGTAAAATATCAGGATTTGTGAGGATAATATCCGATTGTTCAATGCGGGTTAAAATGGCGTTGTCTTTCCGAATGTCTTCACTTTCGGCGTAAATTTCCAGTGTTGCACCACTCAATCGACTAACGCGAGGATCGTTATTCGGACTGAATTGATTAATATAGCCTTGTATTTGACCTTCCTGATCTCTAGCCAGTTCATTAGTAGGATAAAGTCCGATCGAATAGCGGATAGAATCATCGGGTTTTTCTCCCTGCATTGCGTCGAGATACGCGGCCAGACTTTTCCCGTCCCCTGTCATGGCCGAATTGATGATTACCTCGACATTGGGATCATTTAGTGCTTTCCACGTCTCCACCTGATGCCACGATAACCGCCATCCTTGGGGAACCTTGATCCCGTCCGGTATCTCGTCTGCGGGACAGGAATAGACTGGCCTGAGTGTTACTTGATAATTTACCATGAATTTCTGTCCGTAACTCCTTGCTATCTTCCATATTACCCACGATAATAGGGATGGACAAGTACCTAAACAGAAAAAGTGTCCGTATATTTATAAACTATGAGCCGGATAGGACAATCGATCACTTTATCGGTCAGTGAAAAAGAAAAACAGTCCCTAGAAATCCTTGCCAGTGAATTTGGGCTATTGTGGGGAGATAAACCGAATATATCGAAGCTAATCAAAGAAATTGCCCAGAATAAGCTTAAAATAGCTACTAATCACGACTGGAAGCCCGATCGCTTGCAGATGCTCCAACAGGCGATCGATTCTCTCATCGATGCCGGACAAATCCCCATCGCCCTAGAACTAGCTAAACTACTATTAGAACGAAGCGAACTGTCAGACCCCTTACGCAAAGAGCTAGAACGCCTCGTCGATAATCCTCCCCCACCATGGCGACTGGAACTCGATCGCTGCATTCTCCGACAACAACCCTTTCAGTTATCCTATCAGGATGCCGGCGATCGAATCTGGGAATTTCATCTTTACCATGCCGCTATCAATCGTCACGAAGACCGGTTATATCTCGATTGTTGGTGCGAGGAAACCGAGGGAAATCAAGATATTTCCGAACTACACCATAATTGGAGTTTACGGATCGATCGAATCCCCAACGACTCCTTAATTACCCCAATTTCTAGGGGAAAGTGGCGCAGTCAGCTTGATAGCGTGTCGGCCGAGTTTCACCTATTCGATGGATTAGCTCGATCGTACCGGACCAAAACCGCTATCGATATTGCCAACGAATTGATCTCGATCGATCCCCCCGTCCGGCAGATTACCCGACAGGTAACGAGTAGCTTCTGGTTTTTTCGCGAGATTTTCCCCTACGGGGAAGATTGCTTGCTGATCTCCCCAGAAAAAGTCCGCAAGCGTTTCTATGACAAATTGCAGCAGCTTTATCGACGCTACGAGTCTTGAAAAGATTACTGATTCGACATTTGGGCGGTGATTACGGTGAGATCGATCGCCCTTTCGCCTCTTCTGATCCTGAGGGGTAAAGATTGACCAATCCCCGTTTTTTCCACCATTTCCTGTAACTCAGTGCCATCGCTAACCGGTTGATTATTAGCTTTAACAATCACATCCCCGCGACGGATACCGGCTTTTTCGGCGGGGGTATTGGGTAGGACTTTCACCACCAAAATTCCCGACACTTCCGGCACGATCATCGGAGAATTGGGGTTTTGATTATTAGCTCGGGCTAAATCGGGAGTTAGATTAACCATCTGCACACCGATATAGGGATGAGCCACCTTTTGACCTGATTCTAGGGTCGCTTGTAACTGCTTGGCCCGGTCGATGGGGATGGCAAAACCGATCCCCATGGCATCGGCACGAATCGCCGTATTGATGCCGATGACTTCCCCTTGAGCGTTGAGTAAAGGACCGCCGGAATTGCCCGGGTTAATAGCGGCATCGGTTTGGATAAAATCAATGCGTTTATCGGGAATACCCGCCTTAGCGGCCGAGCGCCCGATCGTGCTAATAATTCCTAAAGTTACCGTATTATCTAGACCGACGGGATTTCCTACTGCGATCGCCCAGTCCCCCACTTGTATAGATGCGGAATTGCCGAGGACCGCTACAGGTAATTTTTCCCCTTGGGGATTAATTTTCACCACGGCTAAATCAGTGATCTCATCAGTACCGCGTACTTCTCCTTTGAAGCTGCGACCATCTTTTAATGTCACCGTTACCTTATCGGCATTATCGACCACATGGGCATTAGTTAAGATTAAACCGCTGCCATCGATAATAAAACCCGATCCCTGGCCAGCCACTCGCTGCTGGGTGGGAACACGAAACTGTTCCCCAAAAAACTCCTGAAAAAAAGGATCATCAAAAAAGGGGCTATTGGGACGAGTAATGATCGCTTCGGTGTCAATTCGCACCACTGCCGCACCTGTGCGCGCCACTGCCTTAGCGACAAAACTTTCCGCCGTCATCTCTGGGGGAATTCTGGCCACATCGGCGGCAGCGGTGGGCAGATTTTGAGCATTTACCGCTGCTAAACTGCTAAAACCGAGCATAACTCCTAGAAAAGTTGCCAAAGCGTGGGTAATAGTGCGCCGTAACCCTGTAGGAAGTTTCATACTTTGATCTCTGATTCTGATGTTTTGACTGTTTCTGTCCATCAGTTGACGGACTGACTATTAAAAATCTAACAAATCGATCGCTTATCGGTTAGAAAGACCGCAGTTTCCCCGCGACCAACCCCATTCTTCCACTCCCACGGAAATTTGGGAACCGGGACGGACATCTCCTTTCGATAAGTCTATCAGAGTCACACTGACTGCGGCGAATAAACTGCCACGATAAATCGGTTGTCCTTTGTTGTTAGTATTTTTAAAACTAAGACTAGAAACTTGGGGAGGTTGACTGGAACGCGTCCAGCGAATGCGTTCAAAACGTCCATTGAGAAATTCTGCCGAATAGGACCAACCGTTATTCATGCGACCTCGACAAAAAAGCTGTTGTGTGGCTATGGTAGCAGGAATATTGACAGATAAACTCAGAAGGCTGAATGCAGCCAGAGCGATCAGCAAAAATTTCATAAAAGTTGGAACTATAGGGTCAAATAATCCTATTATAAGTTCTTAGCTCGCAAATTTAACTATCGCGGCTGCGGTAAGTTC
The DNA here is from genome assembly GCA_007096045.1 of Microcystis novacekii Mn_MB_F_20050700_S1. Classification (GTDB taxonomy): domain Bacteria; phylum Cyanobacteriota; class Cyanobacteriia; order Cyanobacteriales; family Microcystaceae; genus Microcystis; species Microcystis novacekii. The sequence continues at coordinate 11,698 of SFAU01000082.1, forward strand.
TGGTTTTTCGAGATGGGGAACATGGCCACAGCAAGGAATCCAGACCAGTTGATTATTGGGCAAGGCCTTCTGAAATTTCTTCGCGTCTTCTGTGCCTAAAATTCGATCGTTTTCGCCCCAAATAATCAGAGTTTCTCGGTTTATTTGGCTTAATTTCGGCAAAAATGACCCATAACCGCCACTTTTGGTAAAAGAGATTAAAGCCTCACTCCAGTAGGGACAATTCAAGTGCAGATTAGCACAGGTGTAAGCATCAACAGTGGCCAAAGTTGCATCGAAATAGGCAGTACGACTGATATTTTGACGCACGCGGGGATTGGCTAAAAAATTAGTTGCCCACTTATCGAGGGGAGAAAACATCAATTTACCCAAGACTGGGGGATTAGCTAGTCCGGCGCTGTCAATTAGAACTAATTTCGCCACTATTTCTGGGTAGGAGAGGGCAAAATCCAGGGCCACTGCACCCCCCATGGAAGCACCGACTAAAATCAGCGGTTTGGCGATCGCAGTTTGCCAGAAATGGTAAAGATGGCTTTTAATAGTTTTCGGAGATACTTCTAAATCTGGCGCTCGCTCAGTAAAACCGAAGCCGAGTAGATCTATTGCCCAAGTTTCCCTATTTTGGGCGAGCAAGGGTAGTAAACGCCGAAATTCCAGCAGGGAACTATCAAAACCGTGCAGGAGGAGAAAAGGCGGTTGACCTTGCCCTTGTTGACTATAGGTGGTTAGAATCGATCGAGGATAGATGGGGCTATCGATGGCAATTTGTTGGATATTTTGGAAGAGAGCAAGGGAGGTATCTTCACTCAATCCCTCGCTAACAGTGGGTAAAAAGTTAGGATAATTCACGGATGAGGGCGAAAGTTTGATCAGGCAACAGGCAAGGAGCAAGAGGTAAGGGGTGTTTAGATATGTGTAGTTAATTAAACCTCTTGCATAATTAATTTTTGAGGGTTCACAAACGGTAAAAATAAGGATTAAATTGCATAAAATCCTTAAATAGACCATTTAATTGATTATTATTCATTCTTAATTTTCCTGACTACTGACTACTGACTACTGACTCCTAACCCTAACAACAATTTTTGATTTTTACAAGAGGTCTATTGTCTCTAGCTACAGATCCTAATAGCTAATTTCGAGGGTGACAGCAGCGCGCAGGGTTTGTTCCCCTCCGATAACCGGGCTACTGGCAGCATCGGCACTGCGAAAAACCGCTTCTGAGCGGGCTATTGGCACGGGATTACTGGTATTACCCACTTGGATAGAAACCGTTTCTTTCGGCACTAAACCAAGGGCTTGTAACACGATTGTCGCCTGTTCTCTAGCTTGTTCCGTGGCTTTGATGAGAGCGGTTCTTTGGGCAGCTGCGATCGCTGATTCTCCAGCAGTAAAACTCACCCCATCGATGCGTGTTGCCCCGACTTTCACCGCTTCATCGATTAAACTCCCCGCTTGGGCTATATCAATCTGAAAACTAATTAAATTAGCCCCGATATAACCGATTAAACGTCTTTGATTGTTGCTGTAGTCGTAATTGGGCTGTAAACTAATGCCGGTGGTCTCCAATTTTTCCACTTGACGGGAACGGAGAAATTTAACCACCGCATCGCTGCGATTGGCGGTTTCCTGCTGCACTTTCCCCGCTTCTTTGCCTTGAACTTCTACCCCTAAGCGCACTATTGCCTTAGAAGTGGCGATATTTTCTATTCCCTCCCCCGTCACGGTAATTGTCCTCAATTCTCTTGTGTTTGCGTAACTAGGCATAACTAATCCGGTGTTGATAAGGATAAGGGACAGCAAAAAAGCCCAGCAAAATTTTTTGTAATTCATCAACAATCCCTAGCGATCGATACTATATTTCGATTCTAGTCTTTATTTTGGGCAATTGAGTGGAAGATTATCCCTTTTCTGTCACTTTCGGAATATTGGTGACTAAGCTCTGGGAAGCTGTAGTAATAAATATCGATAACTGTCCAATTCCTTTGGCTCTCTTGAGGTTATGGTGATAGGCAAATCTTGTCGAAAAAAGGGTGTACGCTATACGCCCCTACCAAATCACACCACGCGCAGCGGTAGGGACCCAACGTGGTCAGTGAGTTGATCGAACTGCTTGCGCCCATAACCTAACATTGTCAACATTTTTCAGCCAATATCCCAGAGAGCCATTCATTTTAGGGAAGAGGTCAATACTAATGGCTCTCTTGGGGTTATGGTGCTCAGCAAATCTTTGCGTTATCTTTAATTGAAACATAGTTGATCAAAAAGATAAATGGCTCTTCTGGTTTCTGTGTGGAAACGAGGTCTATACTGATAGTTTCTTCCGAAAAATAGTCCTAAAAGTCTTGCCCAATAAGCACTTCAGGATTCCATAAGCAAAAATTATCACACATTATTGTAATTTCTCGGCTTAATTATCCCCTGCAATGACTCGCCAAATTCACGACCAATTTACCAAGGAATATTTAGAGGAACTCTTAGGGTCTCTAGGGACGATTAAAAAGAGCAAGAAAGTCAAGAGTGAAGTCCAAGAAATCGATGTCTGGTTTGAACCAGCCAGTTCAGCATCAAGGACGGAATTACCCTTGGGGTTACTCGCTAAAATGGCGGCGACTTGCTGCTTATTTGAACCTTTCCGTAACCCCCCTCCGAGGTAGAGATTCGCAGTTGCATCTCAAAGTTATATGCGGTTCATGGCGAGGTCTTGAGGAAGGCGAAAAGGACAAACAAAACTCTAACTGAAGCTGAACTACCAGTTCTCTGGATTTTAACGCCTACTTTTTCAGCTTTTAACACCCAGCTACTTAGGGTTTGCTGAAAAAGTTTGTTGGTGGGGTTAGGAGTCGGTCGTCATGCTTCGGCCGTGAGCTTTTGTCGAACGCTCAGACTTCGACGGTGAGACTTCGGAGGTTCGGCGAGACTTCGGCGCGAGACTTCGGCGTGAGCTTTTGTCGAACGCTCAGCCGAACCGCCGAACCGCCGAACGGAGCCGGTCGCAGGAGGAGAAGTCAGAATAACAGAATGACCTCGCGCACTGGGAAGCAAAACCCTTTGCAATCGCCTCCGGAAAGTGCAAGGGTTTTGAGTCTCTCGGATCGATTTCTCAACGTTTGTTTCTGGCACTTTTTGGGCTAAAAAAGTGCCAAAACCGTTTTTTAGTAAGGCTTCCAGTAATTTTCAGATCGACCTACTTAGCATCAAAATCTCTGTTTATTTTAATAATAATAAACGCTGGGGAGATAAAGTAACAGTCCAAGGCAAAACTTTCTCCTTAATTTCTAACCATTTATCCTTATATAACTCTGCTTGGACATGAAAATCGCGGTCGTGGTTCGAGGGTTGATTAAGTTTCAGATAGAGAGTCACCCGATGGGGTCCTTCAATGGCATTAGCTAACCAACAGGGAAAAGTATTAATATTGCTTAAATCTCGACCAAAAATAATTTGATGGGTGCGAATTCCCGTATAGGCTAAATAGTCGAAAATCATGGAAACAGTGTGTAATTTAACATCCCAATCAATGGCCTTCAATTGTTGATTATTAATGATAATAGCACGGTAAAAATTATTACAGCCAGTAATTTTTGCCAAACTAACGCTATCTGGTCGCTCAAAAATTTTCTGTTTAGAATTATTAGCAATTGCCCGCCCTTTTTCCATAACTAATAAATTCTCGCATATTCGATAGGCTTCATCCATATTATGGGTAACAAAAATTGTCACGCCATCATAATTACTTAAAGTTTTGATCATCTGACATTCTAATTGAGCGCGTAGATGGGTATCAAGGGCAGAAAAAGGCTCATCTAATAATAAAGCTTCCGGACGACTAGCTAAAGCGCGAGCGATGGCGACCCGTTGCTGTTGTCCCCCCGATAATTGATGGGGATAACGGTTTTCCATGCTGGGTAACTGCACTAATTCTAATTGGTTGGCAATCTGCTGTTTAATAACTTTTTTAGATAAGTTTTTCGAGAGACCAAAAGCGATATTTTCTGCCACGGTGAGATGGGGAAAAAGGGCATAATTCTGCACCACAAAACCGATACGACGCTGACGACTGGGGAGATTAATTCCCTTTTCGGAATCGAAGAGAATGCGACCATTTAAGACAATACGACCCCTTGAGGGCGTTTCCACACCAGCCAGCGATCGCAAAATCAGGCTTTTTCCCGAACCCGAAGCCCCTAATAGTCCTAGGGGCTGATTTTGGCAGTTAAAAGTGACCGAGAGGTTAAAACTGGGTAAATATTTCTCTATATCGACAAATAAGCCTATTTTATCCCTATAATGCTGATTTTCAGCTGCTAAAAGGGCAAAATCGCGACCCTCCCAGGGTGGCAGCCAGTCTTCCATCTCGTTAGGTTTGCTTTCTACCAGTCGTCCTAATTGCTGTTTGCGTTGACTTTGCCAGAGATTAACGGCGATAATTCCCGATAGGGAGATTAACATGATGATAAACACCCATATCCAAGCCTCAATCATCGCTCCTGCTTCCACAGCGAAGAAAATCGCCATCGGGATAGTTTGAGTTTGCCCCGGAATATTACCCGCTAACATCAAACCCACATTCAGTAGATGGAAAGGTTTGAATAACCAGAGTATTTAGTAACATCTGATACAAAATACTTGGAGAAATTAATTAAGAAAACTTATGTCTAAGAAAAAAGACTATTGCTATTAGCCAGAAGGCAAATAGATAGTATCAACAACTTGATAGATTTTGTCAACGGCTTGCCTTAAAAACGATAGCATTTGTTGAAAAGTAAATAACTC
>SFAU01000083.1 GCA_007096045.1 Microcystis novacekii Mn_MB_F_20050700_S1
CAGTCTTTGGTTGAGGATTTTGCCAAGGGTTTGTTTCTGAATTGAGGTTATCCAAATCTAAGGGTAAATTTTCTTCTGATATATCCCTAACTAAATCGGTTAATTCTTGCCAGTTTTTCCCTGAGGGATTATTTGACTCACTCTCAGTCTTTGGTTGAGGATTTTGCCAAGGGTAAGGGTTTGTTTCCAAATTGAGGTTATCCAAATCTAAGGGTAAATTTCCTCCTGATATATCCCTAACTAAATCGGTTAATTCTTGCCAGTTTTTCGGTTCAGTCTTTTGTCTAGAATTTTGCCAAGGGGTTGTTTCCAAATTAAGATTATCTGAATCTAAGGGTAAATTTCCTCCTGATATATCCCTAACTAAATCGGTTAATTCTTGCCCGTTTTTCCCTGAGGGATTATTTGACTCACTCTCAGTCTTTGGTTGAGGATTTTGATTTTGCCGAAGGGTTGTTTCTGAATTGAGTTTATCCAAATCTAAGGGTAAATTTCCTCCTGATATATCCCTCACTAAATCGGTTAATTCTTGCCATCTTTTCGTTGCGTTATTCTGCGGATAAATATTATTAGCTTGATGATTATCATCAAAACTTATCTGTTTCTTTTGACGAATGTTATATGAATTTTCTTGCTCCTTTTGTAAAGGCAGATAATTGCTTGTTTTTACTCTTAGATTTGGTTGATTATAATCAGAAGTTGAAGCCAAAGAGTGACGAGAAAATGACATGAAAGAAGAAGTATTTACTCCTAAATCAAATGGGGAACTATCCCTTTCCAGAGAAGACATTTCCCCATTTTTAGACCTTAAAGATGGAACAAAATCAGCAGTTAGCCAAGCATCTAAATCTCTAAATAAATCGGTTATTTCCGATAAATCTTCTACATTTAGATGTAATCTTGCTAAAGGTTGCAGGTCTTTTTCTAAAAGCTCTATACTATTGAGCCAATTGTCAATTAAAGAGTAATTCCATTGTTGAAACTCCTGATATAGTTCTAAACCGAGGCTGACTAGAAAATCATCATTCATGGTTTTTGGTTGAATCCTGAGCGATCATTTGTAAGTATAGAGAAACTTGTGCCATTGTCATTGTTTGTACTTGTTGGGGAGTCCAACCAAATTCCCTAGCGAGGATATAAGCTGCTTGTACCCAAGGGGACTGACTAACATCTAGGAAAGATTTTTTTTTCCTGTTAAACCACTAATTTGACGGATATTGTCAATTAAAAAATTGACCAATCCTAAGGGGAGTTGTTTAACTTGTTCCAAGGATAAAGTTGGCTCAACTAAGGATTCTTTAATCATTAAAAGGGGAATTAATCCTGCATCCTGTCGAGAAGCTTTCATGATTAATTGAAATCTCCCAATAGTCAGAGGACGAATCTGGACAATTCGCCTCGACTCTGGGAATTTATCGGCTGAAGTATCCAGTTCGCCAGGATGCAAAATACTGACTGGGATAGCAATATCAAAGGTGACAGAAGCACCCGCTAACAGGTCTTCTGGAGTCAGGGAAATTTCAGCCATAATTGTTAGCCTGCGGTTTCTTCGCTGCTGATCCGTAAAGCGCGGAAAGTAACCCCTTCCATAATAAAATCATCTTCTGGCAAACTGAAACTCCACTTTTCAAACTTGACCCCAAATAGTACGAGTTTGCTGGTGTTACTGGGGAGTGCGGGATTTTTCAAGTTGATGACGATGTTGAAAGTTGGTTGCGGAATTGGGTCTGCTGGCGGTGGACTTTTTGCCGCATCACCTAACAATAACCGCAAGAGTGCGCCGTTAATGTGAGCGCGTTCAGCAAAGCCTGAAACATCAACATTACCGGGACGAAGTTCACTGGGAAAGCGCTTACCAATTTCGTGATAGGGTCTGATCTCATTCTGGACGTTCACCTGTACATTTCGCAGTCGTCCCACGACATTAGAAAACTCATACTCACTAATCAGTCCATCCGCCAGTTTGCCTTCTTCGGTGGCTTTGTCATCCACAGCTAAGACTAGGGTAGCATCAGACCCTCGAAAAACGTTGTTATTGGCCATAGTTTTCCTCCTCTGAGAAGTAATTGATGGGTGGGTTAACCGAGATACATGGTTACTTTGATGAAGTCAATACTAAAGGTCGGTCGCAGAGTCATGGTCACGATCGCTTCTCCGGCAATTTCCTGGACTCGGTTAGCGGTGACAGCTAACTCATAGCTAATCAGAGCTTCATCCTGAACCATGCGCGTCAAGAAGGCATCAAGAGTAGCTTTCATCGCTCCCCGCACCCGTTCGTTATTCAACTTGCCAATGTAGGGATTACAGGCGGAGCGCACCCCGTAAATGGCAAAGTCAACAATCCGCCGGGTAGTAATCTGATGCCAAGCAGAATTAGTGGCGGTGGTAATGCCTTTAACCACCCGAAAACCTTCCTGTTTCTGGATCGCCAGCACGCGGTTGCCGACGAGCTTTTCCAGCTGGGAGGTGGAAAACTCTTTGGCGAGTCCAGGAATCGTCAAAGGTTTGTTAGTCGGACTAGCCTGTACTGGGAGAGATGCTAGTAGGCCGGCGACTGCTGCTGCTGTGTAAGCGCCTGAGAGTTTGACCTGGGGGGAGATTTGTAGTCCTGGTGCGACCAAAATTAGGCGATCGCTATCCAAGGTGTGTCCGGCGATCGTGTTAACATCATCAGAGGTTCCGCTACCAATAATGCCGATCCGTTCTCGCTTGATTGTTGCGGTTGCGTTCAAATGTCCCTGCAATGCTGTCGCCATTCCGGGTTTGGTGACATCCTGTCCAGCCAGCAAAACCAAGTTTACCAGTTCATTCTCCAATTGTGCCAGACTATTTTTATATTCCTCAGCACTAGCCGGTTCTCCATCGGAGCCTGGGGTAAATTTCTCACCACTATCCTCGGTGTTTTTCGGTAAGGCCTCGGAGGAAGATCCTTTAGCTAGAGTGGCAGTCACTAAAGTAGAACCTTTAGTCTGGTTATTGACTTGTTGTTCTAGGTCACTGGACTTAGAAATTATATAGGTTTCTTTAGTATTTTGATAGGTTAGCTCGACTTTCTTGCTCTTAGCAGACGAGTCGGCATCGCTGATCTTGATCTTGATATCATTGCCCCAGGTTCCTGGAGTTTTTGCCTCCAGTTTCACCAGATCTTTGTCAGAGCTATCTTTGATTTGGTAGGTAGCTTTGGTGGCGCTAGTGGCTGTACGAACTGCATAGACAGTCTTACCGCCATTGTTATAAATCTGCTCTAGTGCTTGAATTAAAGTTAGTTGGCGCTCGGAATCAATTTCTCCGAAAATTGCTTTGGCTTCCGAAAAACTGCCAAGAATTTGTACTTCATCCACTGGTCCTTTGGCTGCGGTTCCAACAATGCCGATATTTCCTGAAACAACCTGACCAGCGCTAATCAGTCCTTCATCTCGTACTGTTATGTAAGTACCCGGTAAGATGGCCTCAACCATGAGAGGTTCCTCCTATTTTGGGAAAATTTTAGGTTTATCAAGGCCACCTAGTTTACTCTCGTCGTTGCCCTTGGCAGTCGTGCCAAGCAGAGAATAAACTCACAAGCGAGCCGATTTAATTGTAGCTTGTTTTGACTACCCAGAAACGCCTCTCCGCCTCTACCAAACAACAACTCTTACCGCCGTGCTGGCGGTTAGGATTCAACTAAGAGCTAATTTGACGACCGAGGTACTCAAGCTTATCGAGAACAGATTGAAGCAAAGATCGCCGCTGCTCGACGACAATATCTAAGTTAGTCAACATATACTTTACGTCTTTGTAGGCATTGTCCAGCAAGGCTAATAATAACTCGCGATCGCTGGTCATCTCTTTTTCTGATCGGTCACAAGTTGGTTGAAGTAATAAGTCCGCTGGTGGAGAAGGAAGGGAGGGCGATCGCTCGGACTCTAGCTGTTGAATAGTTTGTTGTAAATTTTCAATCACCCCATACATTTCCATCGGGTCAAAAACCCTTAACAGACTGGTTTGTGTAACAATACCCAACCCCCGACCCCAGTTCCAAGAAACCACCAAACGCCCCACCCGCCGTTTTTGCATTTCCTGATGGGCCGTCCACAGGGAATTCTCGGGGCTGAGGAGAAATAAGGGCGTACTCATCACCGTCTGGGCCCTAGTTTTGTGCAGATCGATTTGAACTGCCTGAAACTGGACAAGATCTCGCTCTGTCACAATACCAACGGGGTAGTCATTGTCTTCGGAATTTCTCTGGGTGATCACCACACAACTGACACGATGTTCCGCCATTAACTGGGCCAATTGCAAGACTGTGGCGGTGAGTGGGGCCTGTACCACTTGAGTGGTCATCACATCCGATACGCGACGAAACCGCAACAGATTGGCCGGACGCAAAATCTGGCGAATACTTTCATGGGAAATCACCCCGACTAACTGTCCTTGGTCATCCACAATCGGCAAATGGCGAATTCGGTAGCGCCGAAACAAAAATAGGGCAGCAAAAATGTCTTGAGCAGATTGCTGGGGTAACGTGATCAGGGGATGCACCATCACGTCGGCAACGGTTGTCTCGGTCAGGTTAATTCCTTGAGCGGTGAGTCGCACCACATCCCGTTCTGTCAAAATTCCTAATAGCTCTTCCCCTTGCACCACCAGCAGACAGCTAACACGCACCTCTCCGGCCGGAGCAGCTAGAGGGGATAGGTCATCGGTGAGTAAACACAGACGGTTATAGGCCTGGCCGATCATGGCGATCGCATTTGCCAGAGAAGTGGTTGGCGGCACCGTCAAGGGTTGACGATTGATCGCCTTTTCCAGATCGGGGGCCCAACTCAGAGGTGTATCGAGGGACATCAGCACCATCCTGCGATCGCAAAGGCAAAGACAGGCAGACTAGCCAATGGGCAAAGAACCCAGACTCTCAGAGTTGCCAAAACCCATTCTAAAACTATCTCAAATTGTAGCGACATTTAACTTTTTCTAGAAAGATGTAACGTTTTGTTACAATTTTTATTAAACTCGTAAAGATTTTAGACCCACTTCGGTGTATCATAGAGGGATGTAACAGGTTAAAGCCTGAAACTTTTTATTTAGAGGTTATTCAGCCTCTAATGGTTTCAGGGGCGGCATCACCAGACGCTGGGGTGAGGACTTCCGGGTTCTGGTCGGCCTGAAGGGTTACTCCGGAAATTCTGGACACCTTTCCATAAAGTCGATCCAGCACTCGCTTTACGGAAATACGCTGCCATGGTAGACCGCGTTTGGTGGTGTAGCCCTGTTCATTAAGCCAATCGGCGATCTTCTGCAAGGATTTCCCTGATTTGTGATGACGGCGAATCAGTTCAATGACCCGGCACTCTTCTGGATCATCCACTAATTCTCCATCGATCGATCGTTGTCCAAAGGCAGGGGAGCCGTAGCCCGCATAACCACCGTTGCTTGCTTTTGCTTGTCTGCCTTGTTCTAGCCGCTCCCAGGCAGATAAATCGTTGGAAGGGGTCGCTGTCATAGGGTATCTAAATGCAACAACTTGCAAAACCATATTATCGCAACTTAACGTCGCAAATTTGTTTTGATTGGGGGCAGCCGATAACGACTTACACAGTAAAACCCCTGCATGAGGAGGGACTAGATGTCACCATCGATGTCTGGGATAACCAAACTATAGACGATACCCCCGGGAGGCGGACAAAGTTAAAGGGTCAAAAGCCAAGCATTTTTAGAGGAGGAGCGGTTCAAAGCTGAATTTATCTTGTAAAACGCAGCGAGCAGAGAATTTGTCCTAAGTTACACAGCATCAATTTGGAGATCTAAACATGGGTACGGCTACATTTATTCAAAATGAAACTGAATTTGATTCCCTCTTAAAGAGTGAATCACTGTTGGTGGTAGATTGCACAGCAACTTGGTGTGGACCTTGCAAACTGGTGGCTCCGTTGATCGATAAATTGGCCGATGACTATCGCGATCGCGCCAAAGTCTTCAAACTTGACCTAGACAGTAACAAACCCGTGGCCAAACGCTTTGGGATTAGAAGTATTCCTGCTGTCATGGTATTTAAACAGGGGGAATTGATAGAAACGTTAGTTGGGGTTAAACCCTATGAAGAATTTACGGCAGCCGTAGAACGACAATTATAGTCTTCCACCGCGAACAAACACTCTGGGCAAACCTCCGACGTTGACCCTTTCCTTCTCACACCACTATTCAATTTTGAGGTATGGCGATGAACAAGCTTATAGAAATTCGGTGTCCTAACTGTGGCAGCGTAGCTCAACGGCTCTTGAGCGATCGCCTACCCGCAGGATATAAGTGTCCGGCCCGACAGGTTGCTCAGACGGAATGCCCAGTGTGTGATTATTTCATCGCCATGTGTTGGCAAAATGGCGCTGTGCTGGAGGCCTATGCACCTGGCATTCAGGGGAACACAGCTGCGGCCATGCCGTCCCAGCCCCAACCAGCGATCGCCCATTGGTCTTTGTCATCTGTATTCAAAGTGGCACTCAGCCCACAAGAGTCTAGGAAATTGCTATCGGGGCAACCCTAGTCAACTTTTGCATTTATACCAGTTCTTTCATTAAAAAAAACCAAACCATATATGCTACAAGCTCAAGAAATTATGACCCAAAACGTTGTCACCATTCGTGGTTCGGCAACGGTTGCCGATGCCGTGAAATTGATGAAAGAAAAACAACTGCGCGGTTTGATTGTCGAACCGCGCCATGAACAGGATCCCTATGGAATTGTCACCGAAACCGACATCGTTTACAAAGTGGCGGCCTTTGGCCACGATCCTAAAACTATGCGGGTCTATGAAATTATGGCCAAGCCCTGTGTGGTTGTCAATCCCGAACTGGGGGTGGAATATGTGGCCCGGTTATTTGCTCAAACCCGCATTCGCCGCGCCCCCGTGATTCAGGGTAAAACTTTGCTGGGTATTATTTCTGTCAGTGATATTCTCTTCAAGAGCGATTTTGTTGAAAAGCCCAAGCGGTTGTTCATTGAAGATGAAATTGAAGCAGCCCGGGAAGACGCACGGGCAATTTGTGCGGCCAAGGGTGAGACCTCTCCAGATTGCGCTGCGGCCTGGGATGTGGTGGAGGAACTCCAGGCCGAAGCCTCCCATCAACGGGCTAAAAAACAGGGGAGTAACTCATTTCAGGCTTACTGCGAAGCCAATCCCGATGCCTTAGAGTGCCGCATTTATGACGATTAAATCCTTGCGGGTTTTAGGAAAATCGATCGCCTTGAGGATTTCGCTGATCGGTTTCCCCGGGCGATCGAGTTCTTGATCTCCACTTTTTCGGATGGGAGATAGATCGATCGCTTGCGCTTAAAGAATTCGATTTGATCGCAGGTCTTTGGGTGCATACACGCGTACATCCCCTGAGAGGAGATAATCCAGAAAAGTCTTGGCGATCACCGATAGTTTTTTATCCTTGGCATAAACCACATACCAATGGCGTTGGATGGGAAAGTCTTCCACGTCAAGGATGGTAAATTCCCCATTGGGAGGATCTAAATTTAAGACGTGCTGAGACAGAACTGAAATTCCTAAACCACCGGCGATCGCTTGTTTAATGGCTTCATTATTGCCGATTTCCAAACGCAGAGATACGGTGATGCCATGGTCGAGAAAAATTTGCTGTACTGCCCGTCTAATTCCCGATCCCATTTCCCGCATAATAAAAGGTTCCCCTTGCAGTCGTTTAATTGGAATTTTTTTCTGTCCCGCTAGGGGGTGATCTTTGCGGGCAATAACCACGAGGGGATTTTCCAGAAACGGTCAGGGATAAGACTTCTTTTTCTTCTTTAACCCAAGCAATTCAAGCATGGAGTCAAAGTAATCTACTCCCGTTAAGCTGACGCTTTAACGGGAGTAGATTACCCCTTCAGCCTCTTTCCACTTCTTTTTTCTTCCTCTCCCCATTTTTTCCCACAATCCTTCCATTCCTCGCTTTTTCCAACGATGGAAGCAATCTCGCACGGTGTGGGGCGATTTTCCCTTATATTGGGCTATCTTCTCCACTGACCATCCATAATGCCTAAGTCGAATGATTTCGGCTCTCTCCTTGACCCTATAAGGAATTCCTGCCAGTTTTTGCAGTTCTAGCAGGTTTTTGTCTTCTTCTTCACTTAAATCAATTTTTAGAGGGGCTGGCAAGGTTTGATTCATCCTCCACAAAGGGTTATCTGCTATTTTATAGCGTTTTTCAGTCTGCTGAGGTACAAAAGTTATGGGTTTTAGGCAAAAGGCAAAAGGCAAAAGGCAAAGGGGAAGAAAAATAGGTGTACCTCACTAGCTTAGGAAACGCTATATAAGTTTTTTCGCCTACCTACTTAACTCTTGATTAATTTGTTTCATTACATGGAATCTATCGGCGACTACCTCGGCCGATGGCATCAATTCTTTCACCAGATTTTTATAGGACAACCAAAGATCTATGCTCACTTCTTCAA
>SFAU01000084.1 GCA_007096045.1 Microcystis novacekii Mn_MB_F_20050700_S1
ACAAAAGCGTTTAAACTCTTCTGGATTCAAATTTTTTACTTTTTCGTAAGTCATGGTTTTTCTGAGTGTTTTACTTTATTGTACATAATCAGTTCCTATTTTTGCAGGAGGTCTAATAAATGTTTCCTAATCCAATCAGCTAATTCGTCTTCTGAAAGCTTACCAACAGCAAGATCGATCCATATCTGGTATTTTTCTTGACTAGAAGCTTGAAGATCGTAGCCATTGAGCCTGAGAAAAGTCCTCGTCACTACATAGGCCGTTCTCTTATTCCCATCTACAAAAGGGTGATTCTTGACAATCCCATAAGCGTAGGCTGCTGCCAAAGAAGCCATGTCAGGAGGCGACTCAGAATAAGCCAGAAGATTTTGCGGTCGGGAAAGTGCGCTTTCTAGCAACCCCTCATCTCGAATACCCTCTAATCCACCATGCTCGGCTATTTGGCGGTGATGAATCGCGAGAGCTACCCCATCAGCTATCCAGATTAGCTGGTTCATGAGCCTAAGTTGCCAGCTTTCTCAAAACATTCCAGTCTTCGCGCATCACTTCCTCCGCCACTTCCATTTGCTGGACAAATTCGGGGTCGTAGGGTGTAAGCTCAAAGCCATTCGGCGTTTCCAAGACGTAGAGCATATCGCCTTTACTAAGGCGCAGCTTCTCCACCAACTCTTTCGGGAAAATCACCCCCATAGAGTTCCCTACCGTTGTGACTTTTAACTTAATCATCGTTTTTTGACTGAGTAAATATATCAATTATAGCACCTCCCATATTTCCTGAATTTCTCACATCACTTAACAATTTAGTATTAACTTTCCGAACCATTGTCTAATCTCTTGTTTTTCACTCTCTTCCAACAGAAAATCAATATTTTTGAATTGTTCGGCCGTTCTCTGTTTGACTCCTAAAATCTCAATGCCTACAATCCTATCCGTCTCATCGTAATCATAGACAATCCCCGGCGCGACCTCCTCGGAATCCATAACCTTTCCCTCAAAACGACGGATATAAGCGGCATTAGCGGCTCGATCGTAGTCTATTTTCATAGTTTCCCCCTTAATCGGCGTTCAAAATAGACAGTTACCAAAAGATTATAATTACTAAGTAGGTAGGCGTTAAAAATTATCAGAAACCCCCCTTATCAAGGGGAGCATGGGGGATCGGTACCCCCCTTATCAAGGGGGGATTAAGGGGGGATCAAACCTAAAATCCATTTTTAATTTAATTATAACCAGCTACTTATACTGTTCACATCAAACAAAAATACCCATGAAAACTAGACAAGAATACCTCAACGCCCTAGTCAACTTTGACCAACCCCTATCAACTATCCTCCCTATCCTAAAAACCTTTCCTTGGGACAGTAGCGAAGCAATTATCACCCTAAAAAAAGAGCATCTGATCGATATTCTCGATCGCTATCTCCATAACGCTCTATCTGCCACCGACTTAGAAAACTGGGCTGATGCCATCGAATGCAGAGAAGATATCGCCTATAAAACAGATTAGGAAGATATCATTAATGACATCATCTTTGACCTCGCTAATCCTACCTTAAACGATCCACTATCACCAAAAATAATCGAACAATACATCAGCCAACTTTCCCATTTAAAGTCTTCCTTAATTGCCTAAAAAATAGACCTATTTTTTGTAAATTTTAATGCGGGTTTACTTGAATCTCAATTTTGTCCGAGGGGTTGAATTTAATTTCCTCAACAACGTAGGAACTGTTACGGGCTACACGCTCGATTCCTCTTATTTTTAGAGAATCTAGCGAGGTTAAAGTTACTTCCGCTTTTCCTTCATTAACATCAATAATTTTGAAGTTCTGTAAAGGTTCCTGCCAGCGTTGTCTATTCTGGTTTGGATTGCTTGATCCCCCTTCCCCACGAATAACAATCTCTCCGCTTTTGATAATTACTTTCCCTTGAAACTCTATCTGTTTGATCTCTTTCATCGCCACTTCTTTTGTTTTTGATTCTCTCCCTAAAGCGATCGTTTTTGCTTGGGAATCGAACTTGATTAATCTCCCAGATAGAGAAGTGCCATTTTTTAAAGATACTTTTGTATCATCCGGCATGAATACGGGGATTACGGGAGATCGATCGCCGGTGGCTGGTAGATGATAGCCAGCAAGAGAGGCGATAAAAACTAGGCTAGTTGCGGTTATTATTGGGTAGAGTTTTTTCATCTTTACCTTGCCTAAATGATCGGGATTTAGTTGGTTCTGTTTTCAATCTTGGATGCGGTGGGTTAGGAGTAACAGTAACTCACCCTAGGGTTTTTTCTAGAGGGGTTTTTCCATATTTTAGCGTCGGGATTGTCAAAGGGGAAGCGTTTTATCTTCTCTTTATGTTAAAACTTATAAAGGTACTCCTTTACGCGGTGGACGATAGAAATATGACTCTACAAGAGCTAATGCGATGGGTGGAAAAATTATCCTCGATCGAGAAACGGCAACTGATCGAAAAAATTACCGCAGAAATGGCATCGGAATCGGCAGAAATTAATCAACCCCGTCCCTCTTTATGGGGTATATGCGCCGATTTAGGACAGGCTCCCTCGGCTGAAGATATCGATAAAACCCGACGAGAAGCGTGGGGAGATTTTACGGCAGAGGATCTTTAAGTGTTAAAAGCAAGTTTTAAGTAGGTAGGCGTTAAAAATTATCAGACACCCCCCTTATCAAGGGGGGCAGGGGGGATCGAACCTAAAATCTATTTTAAATTTAATTATAACCAGCTACTTAGATACTCATGTAGTTATCTGGTATCTTTACATCGAATTATTGCGGCAACCGCCCTATATTTAAACGTTCCCTTAATTAGCCGAGATCGAAAAATTCAATTATCAACGGTTAGTACGATCTGGTAGCAACGAACTAATCAAATTCCTATTCCCCGAATATAATTGGATGCGGTGGGTTAGAGCTACTCGTAACCCAACCTGCGGTTTTTGTCAATATATTTTTACTTTCCGAAACCTTTTTTCGGGATGTTTTGTTTGGCAATACGGAGGGCTTTTCCGGTTTTGCCATCCTGTAGTGCGATCCGCATCGATCGCTTTTTCTGGTAGGATTGAATATCCGCCGCTAACGGATGATCGTTATCGATCCGTAGATGGGTTAAAGAACAGACAAGACTCGTTTGTTTTCCCGATTCGTTTTTTAGGGAACAAATAATTCCCCCCTCGTCTCCCATGTAGAAAATTTTATTGATCAAAAACTGGTGATCGGGTTTGTATCGCTCGCCTTTTGTTTCAGCTATTTTTAACGTTTCGGGAGTTGCACGCACAGGGATTGGTAAACTCGCTTCCATTTTCTCGATTAAAAAACGAACTTGTCGGGGATCGTCGATGGACATGGTTATTCTCCTTGATAAAATACAAAGAACTGGCGATAGAACCCGATTGATCGAGTAGAATAGCGATCAAACAAGCCAATCAGGGACATTTTGCCGTGAGCGCTCCGAATTCTCCCCCTCCCAGAACACAGATACTAGGAACCTTCGCCAGTCTTCTCGGTTTGCTGGGGATTTTTCTCTATTTTACGGGATGGATCTATCGGTGGGACTATTTCGGCTGGTTTCGTCTTGAGATTAACCGTCTAGACTTGCCCTTGCGTTCCTTCCTTTTCGTGCCGATACAGGTCTTCTGCGGCGATTTCGGGGCGTTGCTGCGAACGTTACTGGCACTGGTTGCCGTTGCCTTCGCGATTCAATTTACCCTCTGGATTTTGTCTCCCCTGCCATCCTATGCAATTGTCAGTCAATCTCAACGGAAATTTCATCAAATATTTCACCCCCTAGGTTTATTAGTCCGGGGAATTCCCGAAGCTCTCCGAAAAGATTTGATCGCTGTTATTTGGCTATTAATTATACTTTTTTGGTTAGCTCGAATTCAGGGATCGAGCGATGCCCGTCGCGATGCAATTAATGATAGTTCTACCTTACCAGTTATCACTTTAGTTTTACCGGAAAAACAGATAGCGATCGGTCGGAATCCAGAGGATGTTTTTACCGATCCTTCTCTGAAAGGTTATCGAGTTATCGGTGATACTAAATTACTCGAAGAGCTGCGGGGAAAAGAAACGAATGATAGCAAAGTTAATCCCCCGCGAGTCTGGCGGTTATTAATCCAAAATAACAATTGGACTTATGTTTTTCGCGGGTTATCCCCTCAGTCGGCAGAAAATGAACGTCTGGCGATTCTAGCCATTCGCGAGGATAAGGAGGGACAATTGATGATTCTCGCGCCGGATGTCCCAGAATCCCGATGAGAGTCAATCGGGGAAATGATCAAATTATCCTTGAACATGGCTGTGGCTAAGTGCCATTAATCGGGCGGGGTGGCAGCATCGAAGCTTACTGCTATAATTGCTTACGGACAAAGATAATAAATAAAATTTATGGGCGACTTTTTTGATAACGTGAGCCGTTACCCCCGCTATCTGATTAGCTTTAGTTTAGGAATTTTCTGCGCCAGAGATTCACACTAAATCCGTTGAATATAGGCTACATATCAGGACAAGCAATAGGCAATAGACAAAAGGGGTAATAGATAATCAGTCTCTAATAACGAGATTTAGTATCACACCCCTTCTTGTCTCTGATCAAGAGTTGTAGCTGCTTTAGTTTAGCCTGATCGGATTAGCTTTTCCTACGTTTGTTTTCGGCTTGAGATTTTGAGTTTTAGGGTAACTGCTTGAGTGTTTTTTGAATTACCCCTTGACAATCAAAACAGTCGCTACGAGGCGATAGGATCAAACTTGATAAACAATTAGCAAGTATAAGCATTTGATGTCCCTGTTGCTGATGCACCAGTCACCACATCAACTGCGCGAATTACAGCAGGATTAACTTGATTTGGCCAACAGTTGGCCTGGAAGAAATTAGTTTTTTCCGAAAACTGTCCCTGTGCATCTGCAAGATCTTCTGTCAGATGGAATGGATTCTTTTGATTGACTAGATTCTCAACATAGAACTTGACTCTTCCACCAGGGGTAAAACCTTTACCACTAACCCTTATGGCTCCACCAGTTTGATTCTTTGTAGTAAAAACAACGATTGATGGACTCACTGGTTTATCCAATAATTCCCAACCCTTCCAGGGGGGTACGCCATCCCACCACTTGTGCCAAACCCCATCATCCATCCCACGGGCAAAAACATCAAGCCTGTTAGTCCCCCAAGAAACAACTGTAGGAGATCCTTGGATTTTACCCCCCAGTGATTGCCATCCACTCCAACTGCTAGGACTTCCATTGCCATAATTGTGATACACAGCCCCATCTTTTTGTTCGCGTATAAATACGTCTAGCCGGCCTTTAGACCATGCAACCGCAGCAGGAGGGTCAGATGTACCAGGTCTATTGGTATTAATTGGGCCACCCACATCATACCAATCCAATTGTGATGGTTTCCAGGGAAATACTCCATCCCATAATTTGTGTTTAATGGTACCATCCCACGACCGGACGAAAATATCAATCCTCTCATCCCCCCAAGAAACAACCGTTGGCGCTCCTTTTAACGGTGAGCCACCTAGTGTTTCCCATCCGCTCCAGTTGTTAGGATTGCCATTTCCATAGTTGTGATAGACATTCCCGTCTAAAGCGAGTACGAAAACGTCTAAACGACCTTTAGACCATGTTACTGCGGCAGCAGGCTCAGATGTTTCAACCCCCGGCAGGGGTTGCCAATCTAATTGTGAGGGTTTCCATCCCTTCCCATCCCACCACTTGTGGTAAATACGATTATCCGTGCCACGAGCAAAAATATCGATGCGATTAGTTCCCCAAGAAACAACTGTAGGAGAACCTTGAATCAGACCACCCAGTAGTTCCCATCCTGCTAAAGGTTTATCGTTGTTACTTCCATAATTGTGATACAGAGCGCTATCGACACCGCGGGCAAAAATATCAAGTCGATTGCTAGACCATGCAACTGCAACTGGGTAATCCGTAATCCCTCCCCCAAGCGGCTGCCAATCAAAGTCAGATGGTTTCCACCCGGCGTTGTTGTCGAACCACTTTCGATAAACACGACCATCGATACCACGAGCAAAACAGTTCAACCAAATAGGGTTTTTTACTATTGGTTCTGCCTGTCCAAACAAGCTTTTGTATTTTGTGGCAATTGGATAGGGAATTGTGGCAATTTTTAACATAGGACATACATGAATTAGGAAATTAAGTGTTTAATTTTAACTATTCTTGCGAACTTATTATCGAGCTTACTGTTCGACGAGCATAACTGTAATCCTAGACGGATTTTTTCCAGACAACAGCCTTTTTAAGATTTTCTTAAAAATTAGAATTTATCCATCTAATCACCCCCTACCCCAGCACCGCATTCTTAGTCATTGCTGAATTAAGGTATTAAGGTATCAATGCCAACCTTGCACCCATCCAAAAGTTAGTTTGGAGCTAAGTTTTAAAAATCCCTTATTAGTCGGGGAAATTCCCGAATCTCTCCGCCAAGATTTGATATTTGATCGCTGTCATCCGGCTATTAATTATCCTCTTTTAGTTAACCCAAATTCAGGGATCGATCGATGCCCGTCGCCAGCTTGAAAGTAGCTGTCCCCTTAACTTGATCTAAAGTAGAGTGATTCCGTATTTCTCTCCAGCCAGATAATTGTACTACTAAATAGGACAAAAGTCGAGGGATTCTGTTAAGTCCCATTAATCGGGCGGCGTGGCAGCATCGGAGCTTACTGCTATAATTACTTACGGACAAAGATAATAAATAAAATTTATGGGCGACTTTTTTGATAACGTGAGCCGTTACCCCCGCTATCTGATTAGCTTTAGTTTAGGGATTTTCTTCGCCTTTTTCGGCTGGTTGGCCCCTTTATTAAAAAATCCCCTCACAGCGATCGCAATTGTGGGCTTTCTGGGGGGAACTTTCGCCTTTCTTTATTTCACCCTCAAAGCCATGCTCGGATTAGCTTGATACAATGGTAAGGGTTTCGCTGTTTTTAGGGGACAAAAATTATGGCTAACGACCGTCGAGTATCTCGCGTGTCCTCGCTAATTAAGCGCGAGGTCAGCCAAATGTTATTAATGGAAATTAAAGATGATCGCGTCGGCGCTGGTATGGTTAGCGTTACCGATGTGGATCTCTCCCACGACCTGCAACACGCTAGGATTTTTGTGTCTATCTACGGCAACAAAGATGCAAAGGCCGAAACTATGGCCGGTTTAAAAGCTGCTGCGGGATTCGTCCGGCGCGAACTCGGTCAACGCATCCGTCTCAGACGTACCCCCGAAGTGGTCTTCCTAGAAGATTCTTCCCTTGAACGCGGCGATCAAATGTTACACCTTCTTGATCATATTAAAAGCGATCGACCCCCAGAAGATGACGATTCCGATATCAGTGACCAGTGACCAGTGACCAGTGACCAGTGACCAGTGAACAGTAGAGGATCACTAAATTTAGGCAAAACTGGCAACTTAAAACTTAAACCTGATAAATTTCCAGAAACTAAAACCTAATTGGTTGGGCTAAAATCTCTGATGTGCTTAGTTTCTAACCTTCTTTTTAGGTAGGAGAATTGCCAGATTCTGCCTTTTGCCTCTTGCCTTTTGCCTCTTGCCTTCAGAAACTGATAACTGATAACTGATAACTGATAACTGATAACTGAATAGTGAGCGATCGCATTTTATCCCTAAAAGAACGTATTGGTCAGATGATAGTAGTCCGCGCTTCCGGCTATCTCTTTGACCAACAAATCCGCTATCCTGCTTGGGAACCTGTCAACGCGACCCTGAAACATTGGTTAGAAACCCTCCACCTCGGTGGGGTGATTCTCTTAGGAGGCAGCGCAGCCGAAATCGCTCTCCGCAGCCAACAATTACAAAGTTGGTCCGGGGATAATCCTCTCCTTATCGCTGCCGATATCGAGGAGGGAGTCGGCCAAAGGTTTTCCGGCGCTACTTGGTTTCCCCCCCCGATGGCTTTAGGAAAAATAGCTGAAAAAAGCTTGACAAAAGCCACAGAATATGCTATGGAAATGGGAGCAATTACGGCTAAGGAGGCTCTAGCGATCGGGATTAACTGGATTTTAGCCCCAATTGTCGATGTGAACAATAATCCCGACAATCCGGTTATCAATATTCGTTCTTTTGCTGAAACTCCCGAAATCGTCGCTAATCTAGCTCAAGCTTTTATTTTAGGGGCGGATTCCTATCCAGTTTTGACCACGGCCAAACATTTTCCCGGCCACGGTGACACCAGCAATGACTCCCATCTCGATCTTCCCATCATCAACCACGATCAGGATCGCCTGGAAGCGATCGAATTGCCACCCTTTCAAGCGGCGATCGAGTCGGGGGTTGATAGTATTATGTCAGGCCATCTGTTAATTCCCGCTTGGGATGCCGAATTTCCCGCCACTCTTTCCTCGAAAATTCTCGGGGAAAAACTGCGCCAAAATCTCGGTTTTCAGGGTTTAATCGTCACTGATGCCCTGATTATGGGAGGAGTGACCAAAATTGCCAGTGCTGCCGCTATCGCAGTGAGAGCGGTACAGGCGGGGGCTGATATACTATTAATGCCTCCCGATCCGATCGAAGCGATCGAAGCGGTGTATAGTGCCGTGCAAGCGGGTAAAATTAGCGAAGGGAGAATTAATGATTCTTGGCAACGTATTCAACGAGCAAAAGAGAAATTAGGGCAAAGACAGCCATCCTTAGAATCCCTAAGCAGTTTAGCGGCACCGCAAGCTCTAGAGATTGTCAGCGATATTTTAAAAGATTCCCAAACAGTTAGCGGTAATTTACCGATTAAAGCCACTCAAGGCCGCAATTTAATCATTATCGATGATTTACTCCACTGTGACTTTCTCGATCGCTCTTGTCCGGCGGTGACAATTCCCCGACAATGGGGTTATCAAACCCAAATAATCGACCGTAGCACCTTTAATCAGTCCCTCGTCTCCCCAGAAACGACTCTCCTACAAGTATTTATCCGTGGTAATCCTTTTCGGGGTAGCGCCGGATTAGGGGAGGAAACGAAAGCTATCTATCAAGCTTTGCTGAAAACCGGACAGATTCAAGCATTGATTATTTATGGTAGTCCCTACGTTTTCCAGTGGTTTCGTCAACAAAGCGGAGAAATTCCCCATCTTTTCAGCTATGGACAACAACCAAGCGCCCAAAAAATCGCCCTAGAAACTATTTTTGATTGGCCCACTAGCGGCGAAAATCAGACCGATACTTTCCTTTAAGGGCAAAAATTGCCTAGTAACCATTGGGCAATGCGATCGGAGGCACCGGCCGATCCCATTCTCTGACGACCATTAACGGCGATTTCTTGCCACTGTGGGGGATTTTGTAATAAATATTCTAACTTGTCTGCCACTGACTCGGCACTATCGCCTAAGAGAATTGAACAGCCTAATAAACGCTGTTGCAGTTTGGCAAAATGGGGAGTAAATTGTGGTCCAGGTCCCGCAATTGTGATCGCCGGTTTACCCAAACCGACGAACTGTTCCGTGGCAGTTCCCGCCATGGCGATCGCTAGATGGCAACGGCCTAAATATTCAGCGTAATCCCTTTGAGAAATAGTTATAAATACCTCTTGACAAATAAACTTATTTATGCTATGTTCTCGCCACCCCTGGTCAATTAAAGCAGCCGTAAAAGATTCCAAGGGGAGGGAAGGAGCGATCGCCGCCAAAAATTCCAGCTGATAATCGGGAAAACGTCCGATCATGGCCGCCACAGCTGCGAGAATTTGCTGCCAATTGTGGAGAGATTCGGGAAAGCGCGAACCGGGTAGCAGCAGAATATTTAGGCAATCTTGGGGAAAATCGGCCGTTATCGAGGGTAAAAGGTCATCCATCATCGGATTACCCCCATCGACAACAGGAATTGACCACTGTTGTAAAATTTTGCTAGTTAAACTATCCCGGGGAAAAACCCCCCGACAGCGAGGATGAGCCATTAACCAGCGTTCCCAGGGATAATAGTAGGAACCCCAGAGGCGATCGATGATCGAGCTACTATCTAACCATCCCTGCTCATCCCGGAGATAGTATTCCGATTTAGCAGTTCCTACAAAAGCATAATCTGTCTCGCTCAACCAAGCAAGGGCAAGGGGCAAGATATCTCCCACTGCGACAATTTTTCCCCCTTCTTGGCCCCAATTTCTGACTAGACGGTATTGACGGGAGGTTAATCCTAATAATCCCTCCCGTAGATCTCGCCATAATTGTTTGGCATCCCTGGTGATAAAACCCCCAGAGGGCATTTTTTGACCTCGATCGAGCAGGGGAATCCCCAGACGAGTATAAGCATAACCGTTACCCACTAGGGGTAACGCAGTAATATCCGGACAGCGGGGAGATGATTGCAGTCTTTTAATAATCCGGATCGCGATCTCGTCTTCACCGTGGCCATTACTCAAAAATAATAATTTCACTTTTTTTCTTAACTTCTGGCTTAAAGTCCTAAACTTCGGTTGTTTTATTGCCTTCGACCCTAGATAATGCTGATGGTTAGGGAACAATCAATTTTATAAAAGCAGTTAACCAACTCCCATTTAGTCTAATCTACCAGAAGGTTTCGCCGATCGCTTATCTCTGCCCTGATGGCGACCATTTGACTCAAGGTAAGACTAAGAGATAAGGGATTAGTTTAACTGCTTCTATTTTTCTCGATCAAATGACCAGATTATATCTCCTGCAAAACACCACCATAATCTCCCTGACAAAACTCGAACGGTCGCCGGGGTCGTCGCAAAAACAATCAATTGTTAAGCTAACAGACCGCATCGGGCAAGGATGAGTAAAATCAAGGGGATGCTCTCCCAAATAACCATCAATTCTGCCAATTTAGTTAGGTTCAATCAAGACAGTCGCTACACTATACTCGTTGTCAAACAGCCAAGTTATGGTTCACAATTAGGCGATTTTATGGGTAAATTCACAAAGTGTCACAACCGCTAGTGAAACTTTATTAATCTTTTTCTAACATCAAAGAAAGAGAAATAAAGAAGAGGTGACTAAGATGTTTTTAAACTATCTAGGATTTATCGGATTTTGTATAATTTTTGGAGCCTTAGTTTTACTAGCTTTTGGAATTTTACAATGGTTGCACATCCCGTCAGGAAATTTAATCGATTGGTTGATTGGGATCGCCAGTTTTTGGTGGTTGTTAGTGATTGTGACTGTTCCTTGGAACATTTATTTTGATGCCCAGGAAGTCATCGCAGAAGCAGCAATTTCTCAAGAAAAAAATATTCCCGTAGATCAGAAACAAGTTGATTATGTTAAGACAGTAGCGCGTTGGTCAATTCGGCTCGCAATTGCCTTACATTTGCTGTCAGGAATTGGACTTTATACCCTAGCAGCAACGGGAATTAGTGCAGTAGGATATGTGAGTTCTGGTGCAACTTTATTATTGACAGCTTTACGTCCAGCGATTCGGGCTTATCAATATTTAGCCCTGCGTTTGTCAATGATTCGACAACAGATTAAGTATCCCAGAGAGGATGTAGTAGAGTTGCGCAATTGCGTCTCTAATTTAGATGCTAATGTGGCAATAATCATGGAAAAACTCGATACAAAAAATCCCAACTCTTGGGCAGCTATACAGCAACAAGAAGTCAAAATAACTCGCCAAGAATTAGCCCGTCTGAAAGCCTTACTAGAACAATTACAGGCTAAAAATCAGGTTGAACATGAAGCCTTATCTCAGGAAGCACAAAATGCGATCGCACAACTGACAGAAGACAGTCAATTTCTCAATCATGTACGAGAGATTATTCGTTTTTTCAAGACAGCTTAGATGAGATTAATTTCTTAAGAAATGTAACCTTACTTTGGTCCGACTACTTATGTCCTTTCAAGAGAAGCGAATCATCCCAATAGAAATCGTCAATCCCAACTCGCCAGCCGAACTTTTACTAGCTCTCAAGCAATGGCTAGAATTAGAGTTGATTGCTGACAAAAGACTAGAATTAGGAATAAATGCGAGAGAAAATTCAGTTCAAGAAACCCTCGCTCTGACAATAACCACCAGCGTCCCTATATCTAACTTTTTAGAAGGTTTGGGGCAATGGCAAGGGCGAGGCTGGCTGACTGCTTCTCAAATGCGGGTTGTTATAAGAGTGAGAGCTTCCCATCCCTCTCTACTACAAGGTTTAGAACAATGGCTCCAATTAGGATTAGTTGAGGAATCTCAAGTCAAGCAACTGTGTCGGGAAAACCTCTCCTGTGTCATGCCTATACTGACAACTGCCCCTACCAGAGAGCCGCTGCCAGACCCCATCTCCTCCCAGCCGCCTCCCCCACCCGCGCTACCTTCTCGACGGCCAGAAGCTCCCCGTAGAATCCCGCCACAGCCGCCAACATCTCCTCGACGGCAGGAAACTCCCAGCCAGTTTGGACAAATGTTACAGTCTTTGATGGCAGAATTGAGCGTCCTCTGGCTGCTGCTGTTGGGAGTCTTCATGGTGGTCATCTCCTCTGGTGTCCTCGCCGCCAACTTTTGGGAAAAATTCTCAAGCGCCGGACAGTATGGGGTGTTGTGGCTTTATACTTTAGCTTTTTGGGGAGCCAGTTTTTGGAGTAGCCAACAGTCGGGCCTGCGCCTGACCAGTCAAGCTTTGCGCCTCGTTACCCTGTTGCTAGTGCCGATGAATTTTCTAGCCATGGATAGCTTGGGCTTGTGGCGCAACCCTCTAGACTGGTTGATTGTGGTAGTGGCTGCCCTTTCCCTTACCGCCGTAACAGTTCAACTATTCCGGGGGAGGTACGGGGGAACTGGCCCAGCAGGATTTTCTCAAAGTCTGCCAAATCACTTGGGATTGAGCTATCTGCATTGGGGATGGGCAATTGGGGGTTTTCCCTTGCTGGCAACTTACTTGGGCATGGTGGGAACAACTTTGATCTCCCTTTCCCGTGTTCCTGAAGGAGCCGGACAAGAAGCAGCATCAAGGAGAGAAAGATTAGCCCCTTTTAGCTTAAATGAGGCAATTGTCGTCTATGGGCTAGTTATCCTGCTGGTGCGGGCAATTTTTATCGCTCAAGTAGAGATTAGCCAATTGGGGCTGGCTGTGGGGATTTGCGGCTGGTTAGCCAGTTGGCAGACCAGACAATCTGTTTCCTTGTGGCAGCGTATCGGCGGTAGCTTGCTGCTGCTAGGTTGGTTACTGTCGGTGGGTGAAACACCCTGGCAGGCCCTAGTAGTGAGTGGTTTATCACTCCTGTTTTTTGCCCGACGCATCGGTTACTCCTGGCGGAAGTTCGACTTGGCAGCAGCCTTGCTGATTGGGTTGCAGGGGTTGTGGCTGGCTTGGCGCTTACTTCCAGATACTTTTAGGCAAGGGGCAATCGCCTTGGGGACTGGTTTGACTGGCTCTGAAGCTACCCCTTGGGCGTTACTGAGCTTAGTTCTCTTTCCTTACCTAGTCTTAATCCTATTCCTGACAGATTGGTTCTCCCAATTGGGCAAGCGGGAATTAGCCTCTTTTACCGGCTCGATAGCCTTGTTCTGGGGAACAACCTTGACCTTTTGCTCCTTAGTCAATCCTGCCTTGAGGACGCTCAACTTGGCAGCTTCAACCCTGGCGTTAGTAATTTTCAGCCAACGGCAAGTCAAACTAGCTTCCCTTCAAGAGATTTCCCGCCGTTTTCTCTCCCTGGCCTATCTCACTCACCTAGCTGGCTTGCTCACCCTAATTTTGGCGATTGACTGGGGATGGCCAAGGCTGAGTTGGGCAGTTTGGGGCGTGATTTTAATCATGCTGGCGGTGCTGGAATTGGCATTCAGCGTGAAACAGCCCTTTCCTCCTACTTCCTTGTTCCATCTCCTACACCAGACAACTTGGCAGCTGGGACTAATCTTGGCTGGGCTATCCTATAGCTTGTTTGTCCTCAATCAGGGGGCAGTTTTCGCCCAGTTGACCTCTGTGTTGGAGCGCCCGCTTATGGGGCTAGAGTGGGGCTTAGTCTGGGGTTTGGCTCCCCTGGCCTTGACTGGGGTGGGAACTGGGAATCTGGCTCGGCGGGAAGTTGCCAGTTGGTTGAGTATAGACGCTTTAGCCCTGTGGCAGTGGCTTATCTTAACAGCCCTACTCCTGCAAGGGTTGGCACCAGGAATTGCCTCAATTAGCTTAGGCATAGCTACAGGATTGATGTTCGTCAATAGCCGTAACTTAGAGCAGGTAGCAGCAGCAGCGATTACCGTAGGTTTTGGCTTGAGTTGGCTGGCATTGTGTTTGTGGGATGGTAGTTTTGGGTGGGCATTGCGGCAAGAAGCAAGCTGGCTGTTGGCAGGGGTAATTACTGCGACAAGCTTGTGGATTCTCCGCCACTGCTTAAGGGTATTACCGAATAATTTGGCGAGAATTTATGCCCAGGTTAGCGATGGTTGGGCAACTTGCCTCTCGCTCCTGATGTTATTGGCGCTTTCTGGCAATGTCCTTAATTCTCCAGACGGTAGAGAAGCGATCGCCACTTGGCTGCTGATGGGGGCGACAGCTTATCGCAGTTGGCAACCCTCGCGCCAACCTCAGCTAGTCATTTGGTTGAGCATCTCAGTCCTGCTAGTTGCCCAAATTCCCACCTGGGTAGGGGAAGAAACTCGTCTCGTCACCTTGGCGATCGCCACTGGCTTGATGTTCTTTCAGACTCATCGCCTACAAAAAGTAGAGACGGCTACCATCACTGTAGGCTTGTCCTTGCATTTGATAGATGCCCTGCTAGAGAGATTGTCTCTCTCTGGATTAGATTGGCTGGGGGCGATCGCCCTTATCACCCTGTGGCTGTTGCACCATTGGCTGAGCCAGCGTACTTCTGAACTTGCTCTCCTCTATGCCCGCGCCTGCGATGGCTGGGCGATTCTCCTCTGTAGCCTGGAGTTAGTCGCCCTAACTCTCCATTCCCTAGCCGGTTACTGGGATCAGATGCCTGCATCAAGCCTCTCTATCCTAGCGCCTGCCCTGACTTTAGGGGCGATCGCCTATCGAAGCTACCTCGAGCCGAGTAACTGGGGCATCTACGGGGTAGGCTGGAGCTTGGAACTGTTCACCATCGAAGTTCTCAACCTAACTAAGCAGTCTTTAATTGCCCTGGCGATCGCCAATATTCTCTTGGGATTGCTTACCCAACTGTTGGGAGATTGGTGGCACAGATCTCACAGCCGGGAAATGCTCAATAGCTGGAATATCCTACCCTTGCTCTATGGGGCATTAGGAGCGGCTCTGCGTTGGGGATTTTTCAGTAGTTGGACTGGCTTGAGTTCTCTGGGACTGGTACTGATGGCCATCGGAGTTGGGCGGCGCTCTCCGGCCGGGAAGCCCTTGTTGTACTTAGGAATGGGCGGGATCTCCATCTCAGCCTACGAGCTATTGTTTTATCAAATTGCCGACCTGTCCCAAGGCGAGCAATTTTTGGCAATGGCAGCCCTGGCCGCCAGCTTGGTTTACGGCTATCGGTTGCTCTCTCCCTGGTTGGCTGGCTACTTGCATCTGACGGGTTCAGAATTGAAGTTGGTTGCCCACCTGCACTGGGCTTTGGGCAGTTGCCTGTTACTAGGGGCCTTATTCTATCCCGTTGCAGTCAATCAACTGTTGGCATTGGCAACCGGTATCTTTTTGACTCGTTATGCTATCTGGCAAGGGCGCAACCATCCTGACCAGGCGATCGCTGAAATATGGGTCTATCTGGGTATTCTAGAAGCCACTGGGATTGGGGCCTATGCTGCCAATACTATTCCTCCGATGGAATTCTTCTCTCAATACCTAGTTTCTTGGTTGGGAGTAATCGCCTCTGGGGTGGCTGTTTTCACCTATCTGCTCCCTTGGCGGCTTTGGGGCTGGCCGCCTCGTCCTTGGCAATTCCTCGCTCTTGTTCTTCCCGGACTCGCCCTTGGGGGCAGTTTAGACAAGCTCAATCCCCTAAGTTTGCTGGTGGTGGCTGGATTCTATGCTTGGCTGGCTTGGCTGCGGCAGCAACCCCGGTGGCGCTATCTTACCCTCTTGTTAGTAAATTGGGCGATCGCCCTTGGGCTGGCGGCTTTCTCTCTGGCAACTCCCTTCGCCTACAGCAGTCTTGTCGGACTGTCTCTCCTCTGTCTTGTCTGGATAGAACCTACCTGTCAGGGGAGGCAAGGCAAATCCCTGCGCCACCTGTTCCGCCTCTTGGGAACAGGCATTATTGCTAGTGCGGCTCTCTGGTTTCATCATCAGACGGGAATCCTGCCTGGTATTCTCAGTTTAGTGGCAATTTTTGCCGGATTAGCCTTACGAATTCGCGCCTTCCTCTATCTTGGCACTTTTACTTTTGTGGCTAATGCTTTCTATCAGTTGGTAATTTTGATTGTCCTTTATCCCCTGCTTAAATGGATTATCGGATTGCTGGTGGGGGTTAGCTTGCTCTCAATTGCTGGCAATTTTGAAACTCGCCGTACTCAATTAACTAGCTTGCTGCAAAATTGGCTCAGAGACTTACAGGAGTGGGAGTAATGCTTGATCCTTTGATAATGTCCTCTATGTAGGGTCTGCTGAAAAAGTTTTTCGTGGTGGCAGGGTGTGGGGTGTGGGGTGTGGGGTGTAGGGTTTTACCGATTTTGAGGTAGTCAGTTACCTAATTTTCAGGGAAAAAGTACCTAAATTTTACCCCCGATCCCTCCAATGGTCGGCACTTTTTGAGGAAAAAAAAGTCTAAAAGCCTTATCCAACAAGGGTTTTGACCTGTTAAAATCCGATGTTAGTGCAAGAATATAGGATTGAGACCTTCAAAAACCTTGCATTATCCTTCTTATAGTATATAAACTGGTACAAAAAAAGAGGGCAACAAAGCCTGTCGGAGACTCCTGACTCCTACCCCCACGAAAAACTTTTTGCCGCAAACCCTAACTATAATATCCAGAAAAGCTAAGATTATGTCAAATTTATCTGTTTTTTTAGATATTTTGACCTGATAGTGCCTCTGTAACTTACTTTTATAGGAGGTCTTCTGA
Organism: Microcystis novacekii Mn_MB_F_20050700_S1; assembly: GCA_007096045.1. Classification (GTDB taxonomy): domain Bacteria; phylum Cyanobacteriota; class Cyanobacteriia; order Cyanobacteriales; family Microcystaceae; genus Microcystis; species Microcystis novacekii. The sequence goes on from SFAU01000084.1 coordinate 16,971, forward strand.
TCGCTATATTAAAATAAGTGATTAATTGGCATCCTAGCCAAAAAAATGATTATCGACCTACCCGATCGAGAAGCTACTGTCAATTTAGGCGAAAAACTGGGGCAAACCTTGGCCTCTGGCAGTGTAATTTTATTAAAAGGCGATATGGGAGCGGGAAAAACCACCTTAGTACAGGGAATTGGCTTAGGATTGGGCATTCAAGAGCCTATAGCTAGTCCTACCTTCACCCTCGTTAACGAATATAACGAAGGCCGCCTTCCTTTGTATCATTTGGATTTGTATCGTTTGCAGGGTCAAGATATCGAGGCGCTGTACCTGGAAAATTATTGGCAGGGAATCGAGGTGGATTTAGGGATAGTGGCGATCGAATGGTCAGAACGTTTAACTTTTTTGCCGGAAAATTATCTAGAGATTACTTTACTCGATCGAGGCGAGCAAGGACGACGAGCGCTGCTCAATTTTGTCGGTGGGGACGAAAAAAATAGCGACCCCACAGGAATCGCTATCAGCACTTGACTCTTGAAGCAATCAAACTTTAGCGGTAACTTTCCACATCTTCTCTAACTCGTCTTTCTTCTAATGTTTCTTCAAAGAAACTATTAGACCTCTTGCAAAAGTCTTAAGTCGATCCTTGTACAGCAACATTTTTGAAGATTATCAACTACTAATAAATAATTAACTGAAAGTCCCTCCCATTATTGTTTCTATCGTTTGTT
>SFAU01000085.1 GCA_007096045.1 Microcystis novacekii Mn_MB_F_20050700_S1
TATCAACAAGGAGAAAAAAAGCCAAAATATACCGAGTTGTCTAAAAGACTAACTCAGATTAAAAAAACAAAAGAAAAACAGTGGTTAACTGAAGTTTCTTCTATTCCTTTACAACAGTCAACAGTCTTTGAGAGACTTAGAGACTGCCTACTCTAATTTTTTGGCATCTTGTAAGGGAGAAAGAAAAGGGAAAAAAGTAAAACCTCCTAAATTTAAAAAACGTAAATCTAAACAATCAGCAAGATTTACCGATAATGGTTTTACCGTCAATCAACACCACGTTACTTTAGCAAAAATCGGTGATTTAAAAGTCGTTTGACTTTGCCAAATAACGAGCAAACCGTAGGGATCGATCTAGGAATTGCTACTTTTGCTACTCTCTCAACAGGGGAAAAGATAAGCGCACCAAAACCGTTAAAGAAACGACTAAAACGACTTAAGAAAGCACCGAGAAACCTTTCTAGAAAACAAAAAGAAATTGACATACTCCCACCGTCAAGCTACGCTGTGACGGTGGGAGTATGTCAACGGTTAAAGCGAGATTCGGACGGGAGTACGACTGGCTTTAATTTCCACCTCGGCTGGTTTAATCAGCGATCGCCCAGTCATTTCTCTCGGGACGGGAATAGCGAGAATTTCGAGGATAGTGGGGGCAATATCGGCTAAACGACCATCATCCCGCAGCTGCACATCGCCACCGTGGCCCGGTATTTTTCTCTGTTCCCCTTCAATTAAAATTAAAGGAACAGGATTAGTCGTGTGGGCCGTCCAAGGATTACCCGACTCATCCACCATCGTTTCAGCGTTACCGTGGTCTGCGGTGATTAACACTGTTCCCCCCAATTTATTGACGCTACTTAACAACTTAGCCAAGCATAGATCCACCGTTTCCACTGCTTTCATGGCCGCGTCTAAAATGCCCGTATGACCCACCATATCGGGGTTAGCGTAATTGACCACCACAAGACTATAGATCCCCTGTTCGATCGCCCCACAGACCGCTTCTGTTACCGCAGCCGCCGACATGGACGGCGCTTGGTCATAGGTGGCGACTTTCGGACTGGGAATTAATTCGCGCACTTCTCCCTCAAAAGGTTTTTCTAATCCCCCATTAAAAAAGTAGGTGACGTGGGGATACTTTTCGGTTTCTGCACAACGAAACTGTTTTAATCCCTGTTGAGCGATCACCTGTCCTAAAATATTATTTAAATTCTGGGGAGCAAAGGCCACATCTACCAGTAATTTCGGATCGTATTGGGTAAAAGTGACAAAACTGAGGGGAGAAATTAAATCTCGATCGAAATCTTCAAAATCGGGCATAGTCAGGGCATAACATAACTGTCTAGCTCGATCGGGACGGAAATTATAGAATATCACCCCATCGCCTGCTTCGATCGCCCCGGGTGCAATTCTGGTGGGGGGAATAAATTCATCGGTAATATTTTGATCATAAAATGCCTGTAATACTTCTGTGATCGATCGCCCGTCGATACCTTGATCACTGGTCATAACGTTATAAGCTTTTTCGACTCGATCCCAACGGCGATCCCGATCCATGGCATAATAACGGCCACTGAGAGTCACCATGCGACCGAGATTGATTTTATTAATATGTTCTTGAATACGTTTAATAGCGAGCATTCCGTCGGTGACATTGGTATCGCGACCATCGGTGATCACATGAATGCAGACATCGCTAATCCCTTGCACTTTCGCTAAGTCTAATAATCCCAGTAAGTGATCGAGATGGGAATGGACTCCTCCCTCAGAACATAAACCAATCAGGTGTAATTTGCTTTTTTTAGGGCTAATCTCGTCGCATAGTTTTAATAAAGCCTGATTTTGTTGAATTGAACCATCTTCGATCGCATCGGAAATCCGTACCAATTCTTGTGGTACAACTCGCCCCGCTCCGATATTTAGGTGGCCAACTTCCGAGTTGCCCATCTGTCCTTCCGGTAGGCCGACATCCTTAGCGGAGGTGCGGATTAAGGTGTGGGGATAAACTTCCCAGAGACTATCCATAATCGGGGTTTTCGCCATTGCAATGGCATTATCCGACCTTTGCGGGCGATAACCCCAACCATCAAGGATAACCAGTACGACTGGGGATATAGGTGCGTGGGTCATGATATACAGTCCTAAATTAAGAGTGGATTTCCATGCACTAAGATAATATCATCGAAACTTCCATTGATCACCGGTGTCCAGGCGATCGACCCCCTAATGTCAGCAAATGATGGGGTAGTGAGGTAGTGGGGTGTTAGGTGTTAGGTGTTAGGTGTTGGGGTAGTGGGGGGTGGGGAATTTAGCTGAAATCTCCCCATCTCCCCAAATCCCCATCTCCCCAAATCCCCATCTCCCCAAATCCCCTAACTGATCACCGCTCACTGAATAATTATGTCTCCAAAAAACGAAACAACTGCTTTAATAATCGCTCTTTTAGCCACTGCGGGCATTTTAGGTGGGGGTTACTTCTGGCTGCAAAGTCAATGTGCCGCGGGTCAAGAATTCTTTCTCTGTGGCAGCAGTAAAAGTCCGCAAAAATCCCCAACATCGGAAAGTGCCTCCTCTCCCCTACCCCCTCCCCCTTCCCCCCAGGGAGTGGTTAGTTTTGCCCCACCGACTTCTATCCCCAGTGGCACGACAATTCGCATTAACGGCTCTACCAGTATGGTACAGATTAATCAAGCCTTAAAAGCCGCTTTAACGGCCAAATTTCAGGGGGTAGAGGTCTTGACAAATGCTCAAGGATCTGATAAGGGATTAGAGGAATTGGACCGGGGGGCGATCGATATTGCGGCGGTGTCACGACCTTTAACCGAGTCGGAACGCTCTCAGGGATTGGCTTCTAGTCCGATTGCCCGAGATGCGATCGCTATTGTGGTGGGGGTAAAAAACCCCTTTGCGGGGGGGTTAACCACTACCCAGGTTAAAGATATTTTTACCGGAAAAATCACCTCTTGGTCGGAGGTGGGCGGTTCTGCTGCTACTATTCAAGTGATTAATCGTCCCCCTATTAGTGGCACTTATCAAAGTTTTCGTCAGGAAGTCCTGCAAGGGGGGGAATTTGGTACAGGAACTAATTTTAAAATGATGGACAGGGATGCCACCACCCCAATTTTGCGAGTTTTGGGACTGAATGGCATTAGTTACGCAACCTATAGCCAAATTGTCAACCAAAAAACCGTCAGAGCGATCGCTATTGAGGGAATTTTACCCAGTGAACCTAATTATCCCTGGCAGCGTACCCTTTACTACGTTTACAAAGAACCTGCTAGTGAAGCGGTCAAAGCTTTTATGGGTTTTGTGTCCTCTAGTGATGGTCAAGAAGCGATTTTTCGGGCCAATGAAGACCTACAAAAGTAGTCAGCGAGAATATCTGAAAATCTGGGAAATTTTACGCCTTGCATGACTAGGGTAAGCATTGTCTATTTTACCGTGGAGACGGGGAGGCATTGAGAATGGTTAGCTGAACACCATTATCTTTTTCATCATAAACGATCGCCACGGGAATGGTCAACCGGGGAGCTTTTTTCGGTAAGGTGGGGAAAATATAGGCATAACCGTCTTCTTTGAGAAGAAGTCGCCAAACTCTAGGTTTTTTGGGGTCGCGGAGGTCGGTGAGTTCTTGACCGAGGAGGCGATCCTAGGCTTAGCGATCACCGCGATGCCCAATTCTGTTAATATAAATAATCCGATTTTCTTGGTCAAATTGATAAATAATCCGATAATCACCAATTCTAAGCTTATAAAAACCAGAAAAGTTTCCTGTTAAAGGTAGAGGAGAAGTTTGGTCAAAATTATTTTTTAGCCATTCAATTTTTTTGAAAATTCGTACCCGTGTTGTCTGCGTTACTTGATCAAGATCGTTAACGGCTTCGGGTTCATAATTAACAGAATAGACCATCAGATAGACATTCCATAGCGTTGATAAACGTCTTCTTCTGAGATTGTTGGCCTGCCGGCAATTCGTTGTTGTCGTATTGCTAATAAACTTTGTTGAAAGGAGTCTTTTACGGCTTGACCGCGATCGGGATCATCATTAATTAGATCTAAATCATCATTATTAAGCTCGGAGGATTCAATGGTTAGAGAGATTTTAACATGATCAGGACAATGGGTTAAGTAATCTTGAATTTCAGGAGGAATGATTAGGTTTCCATTGTGGGTTTGCAGTTGAAAGGTTTGGCTTTTCATGGTTAAGACAGTCGGGATAATAAATTGCCAAAAGGGTTGTTTTGCTTGGTGTGATGGAGGGAGGGAGATATTCTAGATTATAGCGATGCCGTTCTTCATGCAGATCGCCGTTTTGGTGGTCTTGGGTATGAAGTCAAAGTTTAGGGGTCGGAGGGTGGGGAGATTGTCAGGATGTTCTGACAAAAAATGGGCTTATTTTGAACCTTTGGGGTATAATTGGGGGTTGAACATTACCAGACTGATTGCAAGTGACGAATTAAGCCATGAACAAAAATCGTCTGAATGAGATTGAATCCCATCTTGAACTGCTTTACGAACAAAGAAGAGAGAAAGAGCAGGCTATTATTACGGCTCCACCGGGTGGTAAAACAATTCTGAAACAGCAACTTCGGCTTGAAGTCCTCCAACCAATTGGGGAATATGAGCAAGAATACTGGCAAATTATCGCTAACCAGTCTAATCTGGCTGAAATTCCAGAAGCTGAAGCGGAAGTTGTTGTTGCTGAATTTGTGAAAGGAGTCGGACAACTTCAGGGAGAAAACGCAGAAGTTATAGAATCCATTTGGTATCTTTTATAATGTAGATGCCCTTGCTGAAAAGGTGACGCGAAAACCTTGTCCATTATAGGTTTCAGGGGAGAGAGTCTCTAGCCTGCTTAGGGGCAATACT
>SFAU01000086.1 GCA_007096045.1 Microcystis novacekii Mn_MB_F_20050700_S1
GCAGTTAACCAAGAGTTACCAAGTTTTAAGGCGCTGGGGAAAGATGGACTGTGTCGCCTGCTGTTTTTCGAGACTCGTCTCCTCTATCAGCTTTTAACAGACAATTTGCTAAAGTGATTCAGTTACCAGTTATCAGGTGTGAGTTTTCAGTTTACTGTTTACTGTTTGCTGCGGGACAAAGAGGGGCTAATTGACAGGAAAAACAAGCGGGATTTCTTGCTTTACAAACCGCCCGGCCGTGGTAAATAATACTAATAGAAAAAGTTTCCCAATCCGGTTGAGGTAGTAAAGCCATTAAATCCCGTTCAATTTTCACTGGATCGTTATTAGTAGTTAAACCCAAACGATTACTTAAGCGCTTAACGTGGGTATCTACTGTCACTCCCTCAATAATCCCGTAAGCGTGAGCAAGTACCACATTAGCGGTTTTTCTAGCTACCCCGGGTAAAGTCAATAATTCCGCCATTGTCTTGGGTACTTCCCCCTGAAAATCCTTGAGGATTTTTTGACAAGCACCCTGAATATTTTTAGCTTTATTGCGATAGAATCCCGTGGAACGAATGAGAGTTTCTAACTCCTCTCGCTCGGCAAAAGCTAAGGATTTAGCATCGGGAAAACGAGCGAATAAAGCAGGAGTCACCTTATTTACACGCTCATCAGTGCATTGTGCGGAGAGAATAACTGCCACCAATAACTGCACGGGAGTTTGATAATTTAAGCTACAGGTTGCCTCTGGATATAATTGCTTTAAGTTGCTTAAAATCTCTAGGACGCGCAGTTGCGGTTCAGTTTTTTTTCGAGAGACCATCACTGGAATAAATCCTGAAAAACTGCTAGGTTAGCCGTGTCGCGCACGATTAAGAAAACTCCTAATCCTAGAAGTAAAACTAGACCTGTTTGCATGATGTTATCTTGCAGTTTAGTTGGGAGAGGTTTACCTAGCAAAGCCTCGATTAATAAAAATACCAACTGACCGCCATCAAGAGCAGGTAAAGGCAGAATATTAATCACCGCTAAGTTAATACTAATTAGGGCGGCAAATTGAAAAAGATTACCCGCATCGTTACGGGCGATTGCCGCTCCGTATTCGACAATTTTAACCGGTCCTGCTACCTGTTGAACACTGTCTTTGAAGTTACTAACTAACTGCCCAAAACCTTGAACAGTTAATAGGGTTAATCGTTGAAATTCACCCGCACCTAGGCTAAAAGCTTGCCCAAAATTATCGGCTTTCAGGCGAGTTTCTTCACCGTTAGGAGCCAATCTAACCCCAATTTTACCCTGACCATCACTTCCCAATTCAGGAGTAACGATTAAATTGAGAGTTTCTGTCGGGCGTTTGATGGTTAATTTTAGGGGTTGATTGGGGGAAGATTGAATAATGTCACGGAAGTCAATAATGGCATTTTGAGAAGCCCCAAGGGGCTGATCATTGATAGCGAGAACGATATCCCCCGCTTGCATTCCCGCTTGTTTAGCGACGGAATTTTCAGCCGTGAAAACCTCAGGAATAATTACCCCTTCTTGATAGTTAATTTGGGTAAAACCCACGGTACCCGCTTGGGTGACAAGTAAAAAATAGGCAAAAATTAAATTAGCAATTACTCCCGCACTAATGACGATAGCTCGATCGAAAACAGGACGATTGCGTAATAAATCAGGATCGTTATTGGGAATTTGACTATCGGGATCGTCATCGGGAAAACCAACGTAACCCCCTAAAGGAATGGCGCGGAGGGCGTATTCCGTTTCTTTACCTTGATATTTAGCTAAAGCTGGACCAAAACCGATGGAAAAGCGATTAACATGGATGGATTGCCAACGAGCAGCGGCAAAATGACCCAATTCGTGAACGACAATTAATAGGGCAAGTACACCGATCGCTATTAAAACTGACATGATGATCAAATTATAATGACTTAGCTTTTGTTTATTGTAAGCGATCCTCTTGGATAGATTTCAAAAAATCTTGAGTTATCGCTAATTTTTCGATCATTTATGATAGAAGTGATCTTAACTGCCTAATCTGACCCAACGGAGAGCGATCGATGCCTTTGAGTGACCGCGCCCAGCAATTAATCCCAAAAGCGAGAATCATCAGTTTCGCTGATTGGCCCTATCAGCAAGCAGCGATCGCTATTTGGCAACAAGCGGATGATCAAACTCGCTATCTCAGCGATAGGGATTTAGATACTATCGTCAATTTAGAGCCTGATTTACTGGTTTCTAGTCAGCAAGCTCGAAAACTGCGGGATAATGCTAATAGTATCGTCGATAACGCTCGTCAGACTGTCTTAAGTCAATTTCCCACCATTTTTCACCCCGGGGGCGATCTTCATCCACCCCACCGCGCCGAAGCTTGTTGGCGTGATTTCTGGAACTTTTTACGTTGTATTACCTACGGTGTCGCCGGACAGCAGATTCCCTATACCAGCGCCGAGGGATTGGAAAATATGCGTCTTCTTTATCAAGAATTGCAAGTACCATTAGGGGCGATGATTTCGGGGTTAGAAGCCTTAAAACAAGACAGTTTAGAGTATTTTAGCAACTCAGAAAAAACCGCAATTACTCCCTATTTCGATCACTTAATTACGGTTATGAAAAAGTTTTAAAACCGAGGCATTTAATCTGTGTTAAAATAGTGAGGCCAACAGTTAAAAATGCCGCTCACCGAGGTTAAAACTCTGTTGAAACTCTCAAATCATCAGCGCAAGTAAACCTCTTGGGACCACCAAAAACCTCGATCGAGTACCTAGCGGATCGAGGCAGTTTATAAAAGTAAGGGAGATTAAACCTCTTGCATAATTAATTTTTGAGGGTTCAAAAACGGCACAAATAAGGATTAAATTGCATAAAATCTGTAAATAGACCATTTAATTGATTATTATTCATTTTTAATTGTCCTGGCTACTGACTCCTAACCCTAACAACAATTTTTGATTTTTACAAGAGGTCTATTCTATGGATGCCAAAGCGAAATTATTAGAATTGATCGCTGGTAGAAATCGCGGACTCCTGGCGACGGAAAGCGACCGCGTGCGGATTTTAGCGGCGATCGAACAATTGGAGGATCACAATCCCCATCCCCATCCCCTCGAAGTTAAACAACTATTAGGGGGCAATTGGCGTTTGCTATTCACCAGCAGCCGCAACATTCTGGGAATAGATCGCCTACCTTTTTTTCAATTAGGGCAAATTTATCAATATCTCGACCTGAACAAGGCCAAACTCTACAACATCGCCGAAATTATCGGGCTACCTTGGCTAGAAGGGGTAGTAATCGTCTCCGCTACCTTTGAACCCACATCCGAGCGCCGGGTAATGGTCAAATTTGAGCGCTCGATCCTCGGTCTGCAACGTCTTCTCAATTATCATTCTCCCCAAGAATTTATCGATGCGATCGAGAGTGGCCAAAAATTCCCTCCCCTCGATTTTTCTGTCAATAATCGCCAACAAACAGGTTGGCTCGATATCACCTATCTCGACGAAGATCTCCGCATCGGCCGCGGCAGCGAAGGCAGCGTCTTTATTCTCGCTAAGGAAAAAACCTAACTTAAGAGCCGTCAGGAGTCAGGCTTGTATCAGTGATCAGTAATCAGTGATCAGTTATCAGTGATCAGATGTGAGTTTTCAGTTCACTATAGCGTTTTTCAGTCGGCTGAGGTACAAAAGTTATGGGTTTTAGGCACTCATGCAAGAGGCAAAAGGCAAAAGGGAAGAAAAATAGGTGTACCTCACTAGCTTAGGAAACGCTATAATTACTGTTTACTGTTCACTGAAAATACTCCCCACACCCGACACCGGACACCCCACTTGCTCCCCCAGATGAATGCCCCGATCGGTTAGAATCAAAATATGGGAAAAAAATTATTTATTTTCGGGAACCTTTACTGACTTCTCCCGTCCTCAAGCTCTGAGTGAGGATCTTATACCCTTAGAAGAAATCCCATGAGTCAATCGATTCCAGCATCTTGGTCACTTGAGGCCAAAAAGTCTCAAAACCCCGTGTCCCCTGACAAACTCTCCAACTACGATCTGATTGTACGCTGTCAGGAAGGGTGTCAGCCCGATCGAGCAGCTTTTGCGGAACTGCTGCGGCGCTATCAGGCTCATATTGATAAATTACTCTATCATTTGGCTCCCGATTGGCAAGATCGCGCTGATTTGGCTCAAGAGGTCTGGATTCGCGTCTATCGCAATATTAACCGTCTCCATGAACCCCTCAAGTTTCGCGGTTGGTTAAGTCGCATTGCTACTAATCTTTTTTACGACGAATTGCGGAAACGCAAGCGGGTTAATCATCCTATTTCTCTCGATGCTCCCCGGCGCGTGGAAGATGGCGAAATCGATTGGGATATCGAGTCCGATTACCCCAGTCCCGATGAACATCTCACCACCCACGAATTCTACGATCAATTACAGGCGGCGATCGCTGATTTACCTGAGGCTTTTCGGACAACTATTATTCTCCGAGAAATTGAAGGTATGGCCTACGAAGAAATTGCCGAGATCACGGAAGTTTCTTTAGGAACTGTTAAATCCCGCATTGCTCGCGCTCGCGCTAAATTACAATCGGTTTTACAGCCCTATTTTACAGAAGGCTAAAGAATATTGTGGTGATTCGGCACTAACGGCCGAAGTGAGGAGTCGTTAAATTTAACTAGCTCCGTGCTGGTGAAAAGTGATTGCATACCGATCGCTTCCGGTCGAGGTCAACCATGAATAATTATCAACCCGAAGATGTTCAATGGATCAAGTCTTTGTTACGTCACGATGACAGCGATTGCAACTCCGCAACCGAGGATATTTTATTCTTAGATGAGGATAACGAAGAAGCTCATCGTTTCGATTTAATTAGTGCCTATATTGATAACGAAGTAACGGTAGAGGAAAGGAAGCTAGTTCAGCATTGGTTAGACCATGATGCTGCTGCTAAAAAACTCTATCGGCAGCTCTTGGGATTACAAACTAATTTAAAGCAGATTCCCGTACCGGGTACTATTGCCAGCGACCGATTGGCAGAACAGGTGTTCAGAAAAGTCGATGGTCAGCGTCGTCGGCAATATTATGTTTATGGTGGCGCAATTTTCACGGCTATGGCGATCGCTGTTGGCTCCTACTTCGTCTCGGGACGCAATGCTCCCCTCTCCCAAATGGCGAGCAGTCCGAGCAGTATTAGCCAAGAGGGAGACCATTTGATGATTGCTCTCAACCATCCAATTATGGAGATTCCCGCAGCGGAACAGCCAAAAGAGAATGGCCAAAGGTAAGGTCTATTGAAATAAATGCCAGCATTCTCGTGCGATCGCCCAATCTTCCGCCGTAGCAATTACCATCACGCGTACTTTAGATGTCTCGGTGGCGATATCCTCATCCCGGGGACGAGCGGCATTTTTAGCCAAATCTAACTCTAAACCCAAAAAAGACCAGCCTTGACCGGCTCTTTCCCGTACTAAAGCTGAATTTTCGCCGATTCCTGCCGTAAATACCAAGACATCTAACCCCTCTAGAGAAGCGATCATCGATCCGATTAAACTTTTCAGACGATGAATATACATCTCAAATGCTAATTTTGCCCTCTCGTTCCCTTCGGCCATCGCCGTGTTAATTGCCCGCATATCTCCAGAAATACCCGAAATTCCCTTTAAACCCGATTCTTGATTGAGTAAACTATTTAAACTATCGGGATTATATTGATATTCTCGCTCTAGATAAATCAGAATCCCTGGATCGATCGAACCGCTGCGGGTTCCCATCATCAATCCCTCTAAGGGAGTAAATCCCATAGTAGTATCGATACTTTTACCCCCCTTGACTGCCGATAGGGAAGCACCATTTCCCAGATGACAGATCACCATTTTCAAGGATTCTAGGGGTTTTCCCAACAATTCGGCAGCCCGTTGCGAGCAGTACTGATGACTGGTGCCATGGAAACCATAGCGACGGATTCCCAGTTCACTCCATTGGTAGGGAATGGGATAAAGAGAAGACTCGGGAGGGATAGAACGATGAAAAGCGGTGTCAAACACTGCTACTTGGGGAACATCGCCCAAAATTTGCTCGATCGCTTCAATTCCTTCTAAATGAGCGGGATTATGACTAGGAGCAAGGGGAATCAGCTTTTTAATCGTTTCTTTGACTTGGGGAGTGATCATGGTTGCCTGGGAATATTCCGTGCCACCATGGACAACTCGATGACCGACTATACTAATGTCTGCGAGGTTGGCTACTACCTTAGTTTCTCCAGCTACTAAGGTATCTAACATCCGAGCAATTCCCGCTGGACGATCCCGACTAGAAAGATTAATTTCCTGTTTAATTCCCTTAGCTTTGACTGTTAAAACCCCGTAATCAGGGTTAACCGTCCAATCGATTCCCGCTGCCCAAATTGGTTGGGGAGGATGGGAGGGGAGAATATCTAAATCGTATAAACAACTTTTTTGACTGCTCGATCCCGCATTTAAGACCAGAATTTTCATAAAAAAGCTCAATTAGGAGGTGGCCTATGCCGATCATAATCAAACTCAGGTTAAGCCTAGATAAAATCGCTGACTTTTCGAGTTTTTCTTCAAGAAAATTTGATCTGGCTCCCATCACCCCTCCCTGACTCTGGCAATATTACAAAACTTTATCAAAAAAAAGTCAAAATAGAGCCTCTAGGGTTATAAAATACAAGAATGCCCCTTGTGAAATTAAGCCAAGAAGCTACCTCTGATGCAAGTTAAGGCCTCTATAGTGGATTTAGAGCTAGTTCTCGTCCTTTTCACCAGTGGGATGTCAACATCGCACCACGAATCTCTAGAACGGAATTTTTGCGTATTCTAGATAACCGTGATTACTAGAGGATTTCTTAAGTATGTCAGAGGTTCCTGCCGTTACAGATGCCACCTTTAAAGACGAAGTTTTAGATAGTGCCGACCCTGTCCTAGTGGATTTCTGGGCTCCCTGGTGCGGCCCTTGTCGAATGGTGGCTCCCGTTGTCGGAGAAATTGCCGAAATGTTCGAAGGGCAAGTCAAGGTGGTGAAACTCAACACCGACGAAAACCCCAATATCGCTAGTCAGTATGGGATTCGCAGTATTCCTACTCTGATGATCTTCAAAGGAGGTCAAAAAGTTGATATGGTGGTCGGGGCTGTACCGAAAACCACTTTAGCTAATACCTTAACTAAACACCTAGGCGGAGTAGTTGACTAGGTTTTCTGGTAACGCATACCGGGTAACTGAGTCACTAAACCGATTAATTCTAATTCCAATAAGATCCCCGCCACTTCTGAGGTGGGGATTTGCATTTTTTGAACAATAATGTCAAACAAGAGAGGCTCTCTGTTAAATAACTGATACACTTGTGCTAGTCTAGGTTCTAGATTCGCTGGAGGAGCAAGATTAACGACTGGGGATGTCTCTGGAGGGAGTGAAGGGGAGAGATTAACCGGTGCGGATTGGTTCGCGGTGGGAATTGCCCCCAACATTTCTAATAATTTCTCCTCAGAAACGATAATTTCCGCCCCCTGATGAATCAGTTGTAAACAACCCCTAGCGGCAGCAATATCGGGAGAATTGGGTAAAGCATAGATATCGCCGCCAAATTCGTTAGCATAACTGGCAGTGATCAGGGAGCCTGACCTTTCTGGGGCCTCGATAACAATAGTCGCGCGACTTAAACCGGCGATAATGCGATTACGACTGGGAAAATGGGCTTTATTCGGTTGAGTTGCCGCAGGATGTTCACTAATGACTAAACCCTGCTTTTGGATGTCCGCGTGTAGCTGTCGATGATGACTAGGATAAACCACATCGACCCCCGTTCCCAAGACGGCAATCGTCCTTCCCCCTGCTTTTAAACAGCTTTGGTGTGCCTCTCCATCAATTCCTTCGGCCATGCCAGAAACAATAGTAAATCCCTGTTGGGCCAAAAGGGTACTTAAGCGCCGCGCCCAGCGCCTACCGTGATCCGTGGGGTTACGAGTACCCACAATGGCGACGGTGGGGATATTTCCCTGATTTTCCCCTAAATTGACCTTTCCTTGATAGTAAAGTAAGGGGGGCGGACTGGGAATTTCCCAGAGAAAGCGGGGATATTCTGGGTCGCTAGGAGTCCAAAAAAGGGGGTTTTTCTGGATATGTTCGGCGAAAAGAGCTTCTGGGTCAATTTGCGATCGCCCTTCCTGTACCGCTACCATTAACTTTTTGCCAAATCCCGCCACTTCTGTGATCGCACTAGCGGACGCATTCCAGGCCACAGCGACACTGCCAAAATGCTGATAGAGTCGCTTCAGGGAAATTGGACCAACTCCAGCAATACTTGACCATGCTAACCAATAAACGCAATCGTCTGTCAATTTGAAAGGCTCCTCAGACAAAGTAATATTTTCAGTCGGTTAAAACTGACTGCGGCCAGATGACCTCAATTTATTGTAATCATCGAAAATTTGGGTCTGAAACCCCGTCGTTCTACGACGGCTTTACTGTTAAATATTAGCACATTTACGAAATATATGCTAAAATGTGAGGTATGGAAAAAGCCTATTCGTTTCGATTTTACCCCACACCAGAACAAGAGTCGCTATTGCGGCGCACTTTGGGCTGTGTAAGATTAGTTGACAATAAAGCTCTCCATCTCAGAACACAAGCATGGTACGAAAGACAAGAAAGAGTAGGATATACTGAAAC
>SFAU01000087.1 GCA_007096045.1 Microcystis novacekii Mn_MB_F_20050700_S1
TTAGTCGATTTCTCGGAAATACATAGCTGAAAATTTTTAAAAACGTCGTGCTTTGCTTACCTTATAAGGGATTAAAGGTAGCAAAAAAAGAATTAGATTCGGAGAATGAATCAGCCCTAGGATTAAGGGGGGATCGATGCCCCCCTTATCAAGGGGGGTAGGGGGGATCGAACCCAAAATCCATGTTCAATTTAATTATAACCAGCTACTTAACCGCTTCAGAAAAAATGACTATATTAATCATTCACCGACAGCAACGAGAAGCACAATATTACAGCGAGAATTTAGGGGAAGGCATTAATCTCGACATGATGCTTATCCCTAGCGGTTCCTTCCAGATGGGAACCCCAGATCAAGAAATAGAAAGACTCTGTAAAGAATACGATCTAGACTATTTGCAAAGAGAAAGTTCTCAAAACACCGTTAATATTTCAGCTTTTTTCATGGGACGCTATCCCATCACCCAAGCACAGTGGCAAGCGATCGCCACAACTGCTAAAATAGACATCGATCTAGAACTAGAGCCTTCCCACTTCAAAGAGCCATATCAAGAGCAGGATAGATGGACAAGACCCGTAGAACAAGTAAACTGGGAGCAAGCAAGGGAATTCTGTAAACGATTATCAAGGGAAACAACACGGGAATATCGGCCACCGAGTGAGGCAGAATGGGAATATGCCTGTAGAGCGGGGACAACAACCGCTTTTCATTTTGGGGAGACAATTACCACAGATTTGGCTAATTACAGAGGAACTGATTGGCAAAGAGACAAAAAAGTTTATCCAGGAAATTATGGAAGGGGACCAAAAGGCATCGATCGAAAACAGACGACACCAGTAGGCTGTTTTAAGGTGGCTAATGCCTTTGGTCTGTACGATATGCACGGAAACGTTTGGGAATGGTGTGAAGACGATTATCACCCTAATTATCAAGGCGCACCCACTGATGGGAGTGCTTGGATTAGCAAGAACGAACCTACTAAAAAAGTGCTGCGGGGCGGTTCTTGGCACGACAATCCAGATATCTGCCGTTCCGCTTACCGCGGCAACGACGACCACCGCGTCGGCGACGACAACCACAGTTTTCGGGTGGTGTGCGGTGCTGGGGGGACTGTGATTCAGTGAAAAGTTATCAGTTATCGGCGAGAGATTATCAGTGGCCTAGTCTAGGAGAAAGCCTAGAAATTAGCGATTAGAATTGTCGATGCCCATAAATATCTTAACTATCACTGCTTCTGGATCACCACATCTTAAATTAGCCAAATTTATCGACCAAAATAAGCTAAACTAACGGCAAAGATAATAGATTTTTTTCATCGGGATCACTTATGGACGGTATCTGTACCCTAGCCAACGATCGCGTTTACGATCAATTAGTCGCCCTACTCAACAGCATTGAGGTAAATGGGGGAAAAGATCTTCCTGTTTGTGTCTATCCCTACGATGACAATACCGAACGTATCAGAGCGGAAATTGCTCAACGTCCTAACGTACAGTTATTTGATAATCAGGAAATTATCGAACGCTGGGAAAATTTCGCCAAGTTGATTTGGGATAGCCACCCGCAAGCCCGCGAACGTTGGTTGAAATCTGGTTGCACTGACCGATATTATCGGATGGGAATGCACCACCGTTTTATTGCTTTTGATAGTCCCTTCGAGCGTTTTATCTATATGGATGGGGACACCTTGCTACTCGATGCCGTTGATAAAATCTTCGCTATCCTAGATAGGCACGATTGTGTTGTTTACGACTTTCAGCACAAAGATCCCACTCATGTCTACGAAGTTTCTCAACCAAAATTATTCGAGGTTTTTTCCCGTGATCGTATCGAAAAGGAGATTTTTTGTGCAGGTTTCTACGCTTCCAAAATTGGTTTATTCGATGAAAATCAGCGAGATTGGCTCATAGAACAATTGCGAGCAGGAGAAGCAGAAATTCTCTATCCGATGGCTCCCGATCAAACTATCGTCAATTATATGATGATGCGCTCAAATTTTTCTATATATAATCTAGCCCTTCAATTGCCTAAAGAAGAACGCACCGGCTGCTGTGTCACCTCTCCCCATTTTCAGGCTTTAGATAATATTCTTTACGATCAGGGCAACCGCTTGACATACCTTCACTACATCGGTTTATCTTCCTCTCTATTCACTCGACTTTGTAGCGGTGAAAATCTCGATTTTCCCTATCGAGATATTTTCTTACACTATCGTTATCTCTACGAACCTAGTCAACGTCCTATATTTACCGATAGTCCCAAACCCTATCAACCACCGACCCCAACCTTTTGGCAAAAAGTAACCAGAAAACTCGGTTTAGGAAAATAATAATTATAGTCATTTCAATTAAGATTGAATCGTATCAGATTTATCTGAAATGACTATATTGATAATTGATCGGTGAATCCCTTGTATAAAAAGAGTCCAGGCAAAAAAAGGCAAAAAGTATCGGAATGTATAGCGCGCCACTACATCTCAGAAAAAACCCCTTACAATAGAGACAAAAGTGATCGGAGATCAATGGGGGTGAACGTCATGTTAGTGATTTTAACCGACGAACACATTCTCGATCCGGGTTCTGTCTGTCAGGGCTGTCTTTTAGCCAACCAGCAGGGACAACCCCGGTGGCGGGAGGGTAAACTAGGCTGTGGTCACTCCTTGGCCAAAGGGGGCAGCCAACAGCCCAATCTCTACGAGTGTCAGATGGGCTTTACAATTGCTAATATTGAAGGCTAATCGCACTAGCTAAAGGCTCAACTTAGAGTTGAGTTAGGGGGATTTTCTTAGCGCTCGGAGGAGAGAATTAAAGCTATTGCTAATACCCAATTCAGCTTAGATACAATGACAATAATGGCTGAGGGTTTCGTAGCATTGATCGTAGGCTTTTTGGGCTTGGGTTAAAACAGCGTCGGAAATTTCTATATCTAATTTTCTGGCTTGTTTAATAATTTTACCCGCTTTGATATTCTCGGAAGAATCGCCTATACCACGGCTGCCAGTGGTTTTTAAAACTCGATATTCTTCAGAAAATCCCGTTTTAGTATCGAGATGACTCTGTAAACTATTAAAGACCAATTGACTTTGGTTTAATACCTGATCGTGGGTGATAAACAAACTCTTTTCTTGGCTGTTAATTAAACGAGCATAACTTTCTAAGGTAGCTAAACGACCAGTGTAATAGCCTAGAGCGTGTTGCTCATTTTGATGGGGTTTAATATCTAGAATACTAGCTAAAGTGCGCTGCGGTTCTCGTAGTAAAAATATGGTCTTAACCCCATCAGATTGCAAAAAACTATGATCTAAAAACTTCTGATCGTGAAGAACTTTATCTAAAATATATTTATGATTCATGTTTAAATCTTTCAAACGCCAGTAGAGTTGAAACATTAAAGTTTTAAAATCCTGTTCACTCTCATAAACCAGATGAGTTTCGCCAAAACCGATAATTTCAGGATTAGAATTGAGGATATGGGTCAATAAAGAGGAACCCGATCGCATATGGCTAAGGATAAATAAAACCTGATAAGGTTGGGGACGAAAGAGGATTTTATAGGGGTCTTTGGGTAGATCAATGCGTGCCTGAAAATACTTATAAATTAAACGATGGGTTAAACCCTGCCAAGATTGGGGTAAGCGATCGAGGGCTATAGTCATAGGTTAATCAGGAATTGTGTCAACTTGTCGCTAAGATTCCCCTATAATGTATCCCATTTAAGACCCAAACAAAAGTGAGGTTTATACAAAATGGGATTGCCAAGTTGTTCGCTCTGGTTTTTTACGGCGCGAACCGATGTCTGGTTTATGATGAACACTATTCCCCATCTAGTCAAAATGAGTCAGTTTCCCTTCCAGGAAAAGGTACTCGCTATTGACACGGCCCCTTTAAGCGGGGAAAAGGTTAATCGCCCCGGACTGGGTACAATGGAGGAGTTAAGAGCCTGTGCTGAAAAATTAGTTAAAGATGGCATAATCGATCGCCTAGTGGATTTTAACTACGATCCGGGCTATCGTCAGCGCATCTATCAAAAGCATTTCGGCAGTCCCCTCCGTTCCACCCATAACTACAAAGGTTATCCGATTTTCGGCTCGATCTTCAAAATCGAGTCATGTCGCAGCGATTATATGGTTCATTATGACAGTGACATGATGCTCTATCAAGAACCGGATTACAGTTGGATCCGCGAAGGGATCGAGTTAATGGAAACCCATCCAGAAATGATGTTTGTGCGTCCTTTGTCCGGTCCACCCCGGCCTGATGGTACGATTTATTCTCCGCATCCTTGCAGGGAAAATCCCGACGGATTCTATGAATTTAAATTTTTTGGCAGCCGCGTCTATCTACTCAATTGTCGTCGCTATGATCGCCTTTTACCGATCACCCCCCTCTGGCGCTCCTATAAAAATACCTTTCTCGATCATTTACCCGATGGTTTAAAAGCTTGGGGCAATATTTTGACCGGCAAAGGAAAACTCGACTCTTGGGAAATTATGGTTTCCCAGTCTCTAGAACAAACGAACTACTATCGCGCCACTCTCACCAATGCCAAGGGTTGGACTCTGCACCCCAACGATCGATCTCCTGCGTTTAGGCAAGCTTGGCCGACTATTATCAAGAAAATCGAAGCGGGTATTTACCCACCGACCCAAGCTGGTTATTATGACCTGATTCCGGAATTATGGTATTAAGAAGTCGTTTTATCTCCATCTCGTTAAAATTACCATAGATGGAATCGATCAAGAAAAATATCAATGAAAACCACCCGCTATTTTCAAGAACAAGTCTTGCTCAAAAGACCCTATCTTAAGCGAGAGTGGTGTCAAGAAGCTATAGCGGTTCTCACATCTGTGTGGCACACTTTAACCTTTGCTGATTAAGCTTTTCAGGATTGAGAATGTACCTCTTGTCAACCGGAAACGCTATATACAGAATACAGTAAGACGAGAAATCGAACAGAATGGACGCATTCGTCATTGCAGGGTGAGTGCATCTCAAACGCTATTGACAATTGGCCAATTTTGTGAACCGCTTGCTGTGGGGCCATTTCAAGTAATACCAGTCAATCAGAATAGTTACGAACTCAACCCATTTGGTCGATTTTTGCTTAACAATTGAGAGGGCAAATTCTACCCAAATATGCCCGAATTGCGGGTAAGCAACTCAGATAAAGTTCATTTTGTCAAGGATTGTTAAGATGCGCTTACCCTAGCCTTTTGTGAGTTAGAGTTAGAACGAGCATCTTGCTTAACCATAGAGAAACTTAATTGTTTATTGCCATAGTAGGAACAGGAATATGAAGAAGCGTTGGCAGAAATTTATCATCTTGATTTTAGCGGCTTTTTTGATTGCCATAACATACTTGCCCAGTTATTCGACCGGACAAGACGCTCTATGTCCTAAACAATATCCAGCTAATCCAGCTAATCGATCTCCAGACGATGTATGTCTAGATGGGCAATTTCTCTTTCACTTGAAGCCAGAAAAGCTTATACCACTTCCAATATCATCTCATGAGCATAAAATCAATGAAGAAAAGCGCAGAGATATTGTTGAACGAAAAATCAAAGACATTGCTGATGATTTCTCAATCGAGGTTGATTCTATTCAAGTTAAGCCATGGAACCAAAAAACACTTGTTATTGTCTCAGGTGATGATGTAATCTTGACCTTGACGGATGCTGATGCTGAACGAGCAGGGATTAACAAAGAAAACTTAGCAAAACTCTATCTTGAAAAAATCAAAAAATCTATTAAAAAATATAGAGATAAACAAGCATTAAATAATTTTTATCAAACCCAATTGAGTGAATATAAATGCTCAGAAATAGAGCTAGAAGAAATACCACAAAATTCAGGGAAAGTTTGTCTTAAAGAACAATTTCTTTTTATTGTTTATAATCAAGAAAGGGCATTAAATATATCTAAAAATATTCAGAAAATTGCTAGTAATCATTCAATCCTAACTAATCCTATTATTGTTACTGATTTCAATGGAGAAAATCCGAAGATAGTCTCAAACGGTCAAATTATTTTAACAATAACCAACGAAGATGCCAAGTTAGCTGGAGTGGAAGCTAAAAATAAGAAACAACTAGCAGAAGTTTACCTTTCCAGAATCAAAACTGCTATTCAAGAATATAGAAATAGGAATGTTAGTAATTTTGGGTTCTGGTCTTTTTGGCTTGTCATTATTGTTGTTGGGTTGATTCTTGTCTTAATTTTTTTAAAAGCTGTTAAAAGCAAACTTATCCTTGAGAATTGGAAACTTAAATTCGGTAATTTTATATCTCTACTTATTTTGTTTATTTTTTTAATTTTGCTAATACAACTATCATTAAAATTTTTAGAGGTTACTTTTTTAGATATTGCTGGTGAAGGTGCAGTAGTTGTTCTTTTAAAGATTATTGGATTTTGGCTCCTCGTGGTACTTCTTTATTCACTATTTAACTGGCTGTCTGGTAAGGAAGCGGGAGGTATAGCTGTTGTTCCTTTTGAATATAGAAATACAAGTAAATCTAATGGTGAAAATTCAAACAAGGGTAACGAGCTAGCTAAAGCTGTTACTGATTTATTTGTTGCATATTTAGCTCAAATCAATCAACTTTGTCTCTCAGCTAAACCTCAGAAAAATACTTCTTCTGGTGTTTCTTCTCCGTTAAGAATAGATGCACAAGAAAACTGGAGTGCCAGTGATGTGGATTTTTTCACAATTAAATCTTCTGGTCTCGGATTTATACAATTAGACTTATCCGTTGGAAAATTACTTATACTTTAGACGTTCATAATCTGAGATTTATTAAACTTCTGAAATCGTAGAGTCAGCAAGGAATCCAGTTCTTTTTTATGTTTCAGATGGGCATCATTCAGACATTCATAAATAGCT
>SFAU01000088.1 GCA_007096045.1 Microcystis novacekii Mn_MB_F_20050700_S1
TCAGTAATCAGTAATCAGTAATCAGTAATCAGTAATCAGTAATCAGTAATCAGTAATCAGTAATCAGTAATCAGTAATCAGTAATCAGTAATCAGTAATCAGTAATCAGTAATCAGTAAACAGTAAACAGTAATCAGTAAACAGTAAACAGTAAACAGTAAACAGTAAACAGTAATCAGTAATCAGTAATCAGTAATCAGTAATCAGTAAACAGTAAACAGTAAACAGTAAACAGTAAACAGTAAACAGTAATCAGTAATCAGTAGCGGGGCAAACAGATGGAGAGTAAAGTTTATGACAAAGCTTATAAATTTGCCATTAGGATTGTTAAAGGCTATAAATATTTGTGTGAAACTAAACAAGAATATATTTTGTCAAAACAGCTATTAAGGAGTGGCACTTCAATCGGGGCTAACATTGCCGAGGCTAATGGAGCTATTTCTAAAGCTGATTTTCGAGCTAAAATGTCAATAGCTTATAAGGAGTGTCTAGAAACAAAGTATTGGCTGTCTCTATTGAAAGACACTAATTACATAGAGGAAAGAGCCTTTCAAAGTATCAATGATGACGCGGAGGAAATTGGTAAAATGCTTTGGGCTATTCTAAAAACCTGCCAAGAAAATACCAAAACCCGATAACCGATAACTGATAACTGATAACTGATAACTGATAACTGATGATATTCGTTGCTTTGGCGATTTTAGAACAGGACGGTCGCTTTTTAATGCAGTTGCGCGACGACATCCCGACGATTCTCTATCCGGGGGTGTGGGGTTTATTTGGTGGTCACTTGGAAGCGGGTGAAAATCCAGAAATAGGGTTAAAACGAGAGTTACAAGAAGAAATTAACTACGAAGCCCCTAGTTTACGCCATTTTCGCTGTTATAACGATGATAATCTCTCTCGTTATCTTTATCATGTACCCCTGACCCTGGAATTAGAAAAATTAGTGCAAACGGAAGGACAAGATTTAGCATTATTACCCCCGGCTGCCATCCGTCAAGGGGAATACTATTCCCAGAAGATTAATCAGACTCGTCCTTTAGGAAAAATTCATCGCCAGATATTGCTCGATTTTATAGAACTAGAATTATAGTGGATATTAGAGCCAGACAAGGAACTCCCTTATCTATACAGAAGTCGTAGTTAACACTGCTCCTCACCTCCCTCAAAGGCAAAATGCTCCCGCTTTTTGAATGGCTTTATCGAAACGTCAATCTTATTTTGGCTTTGTCTTTATGAACCAGTCGCGTCCCTCGTTCGTTTCCGTACAGAAACTCCTATCTGGAGGTGCGATCGCTACCCTAGCAGTTAGTTCCCTGATGGTCCTTACCCCCGCAGCCAAAGGGGAAAAACCCTTAGAAGATAACCCGAAAGCAGTCATCGACCAGGTTTGGCAAATTGTTAATAATGAATTTGTAGACCGTAGTTTTCATCAAATTGATTGGCAAAAAAAACGTCAAGAATTGTTAAGCAGAAATTATACTAATCCCCAACAAGCTTACACAGCAATTCGCGAAGCTTTAAAGGATTTGGGCGATACTTATACCCGTTTTTTAACTCCTAGTGAATTTTCTGTCCTCACCAGTCAAACTTCTGGGGAATTATCGGGAATTGGGGTACGTTTAGCCCTCGATAAACGCACTAGCGATCTGGTCGTTGTCGATACGGTGAAAAAATCCCCCGCTAGGGAAGCGGGAGTGAAAAGCGGCGATCGCCTGATCAGAATTAATGGCAAACCAACCGCTTTAATGACCTTAGAACAGGCAATGGAAGCCATGCAGGGAGAAGTGGGTACTAGCGTTAGTTTACAGCTTTCCCGTACCGATCAGGGGGTATTTGAAGTGACTTTGACCCGGGTAGATATCGAAATCCCCTCGGTTAACTACACCCTCAAAGAGGAAGCTGGGGTGAAAGTTGGTTATATTAAACTGGATGAATTTAGTTCCCACGCAGCCGAACAAATGAAACAGGCGATCGAGGAATTAAGTCAACAACAGATATCCGGCTATGTTCTCGATCTGCGGGGCAACCCCGGCGGGTTACTATTTGCTAGTGTTGATATCGCTCGCATGTGGATGAAACAGGGTAAAATCGTTAGCACCATCGATCGACGCGGCGGAGATCGTCAATTTATCGCCAATAACACCGCTATTACCGATTTACCCCTAGTAGTCTTGGTGAATAAAGGTTCAGCGAGTGCCAGCGAAATCCTTGCCGGAGCGCTAAAAGAAAATGGCCGGGCAACTTTAGTAGGTACATCGACCTATGGCAAGAGTACCGTCCAATCGGTACACACCCTCTCCGATGGTTCCGGATTAGCGGTGACAATTGCCCGTTATTATCCCCCCAATGGCGAAAATATCTACAAAAAAGGCATTAAACCCGATGTGCAGATCGAGTTAACCCAGGAACAACAGCTGCGCTTCCGCGATGATCCTTCTTTGCTGGGAACTAAGGATGATCCCCAGTATCAACAGGCGATCTCACTGCTACAATCCCATAGTGTCAAACGTCCCGGCACTGGCAATCTCAATAACCCTTTGAGTAGTCGGGCCGAATAATTGTCCTCAATAATGTCTAAGTAGGTGGGTGGAATTAAATATAAGATGAACGTAGGTTGGGTTGAAGCATGAAACCCAACGCCCGCATGGTTTACACTACCGCTAACCCATCCTACAAATAATTGTGCCTCCCTACTTAATCCCAACCTTGGCGAGATTTTACAATTCCCGACGACCTTCTAAAGCTCTCGCTAAGGTTACTTCATCAGCGTATTCCAGATCGCCGCCCATGGGCAACCCGAAAGCGATACGGGTAACTTTGGTGAAGGGTTTCAGTAAACCCCCGATATACAAAGTCGTGGTTTCTCCCTCGACACTGGGACTGATAGCTAAGATAACTTCCTGAATTTTTTTCTGGCTGACTCTGGTGACTAAAGACTGTATATTTAATTGATCCGGTCCAATCCCATCCATAGGTGAGATAACACCCCCTAAAACGTGATATTTGCCCGAATATTCCCTAGTTTTCTCCAAAGCAATCACATCTCTGGAGTCAGCTACCACACAGATAGTCCCCGTTTCTCGGTTAGGGTTGCGGCAAATTTCACAAATCGGTTCGGCCGAAAGATGAAAACAAACCTGACATAATCCTACTTGTTTTTTAGCTGCCACGATCGCCTGGGCCAATTCGATCGCATCTTGTTCCGGTCGTTTGAGAATATACAGGGCCAGACGTTGGGCGCTTTTTGGTCCCACCCCGGGTAATTTCTGTAACTGCTCGATCAAACGAGCTAAAGGCGGTGTATAAATAGCAGTTAATCCTCTTATCAGTTATCAGTTATCAGTTATCAGTGGGTAAGTTATCAGTCATCAGATTTGAGTTTTCAAGTGAGCAGTGTTATTAAATAGAAGTTTCCTACTGTCTTTTCACTGATTACTGGTCACTGATTACTGGTCACTGTTTACTGATCACTGTTTAAGAACTTTTTGGTAAACGCACATCGATAACACTGGTGTTAAAATTATAGTTATCTCCTTCCAACTCGATTAAAGTGCCAATTTTCACCTTTTGACCGCCAACAACCGCACCGGTATCGGTAACTTCCGCTTGACCACTGAGAGTCATAATCATATCTTGAGAATAGTTTTCTGTGCGGGGATCGGGTAGGACTTTCACACTACCATCTGGCTGCGGAACTAAGACATTTCTCGATAAAGGTTTAACATTTTTTATATCCACTTGACCGGCCGGTTGATTACGAATAACAATATTAGTTTTCTTCTCGGTATTGAATTGATTAATCAAAGCATTGGGATTGAGAACACTTAAACCCCGGACAATAACATCCACTTCTATAGGTTCTTTGGTAACTTGAGCGATCGTACTTTTACCACTCGTCCCCGGCACAACAAAAATACCGATAATTGTCAATAAAATTACTAAGGCCGCTCCAATATCAAGCAAGCTAAATTTACCGAATAAACGTCCTTTTGAGTCTAATAATTTCATCAGCGGTTCACTATAAAATTTTGGGGAGAAGGGAACAGGGGAACGGGGTGATGGGTAGGGTTGATTCATGAATCAACCCTACTATGAATCAACCCTAGGGTGATGGGGGATGGGGAGAAAATACAAATAATCTCCTGACTCCTAACTCCTGTCTCCTGATGGCTAATAGATTCTATCACGATCGGAATCTTGGTCGCAGACAGGAAGTCTGACTTAAGATAGAAGATCGGAGTCTCACACGGAGCGATCGATAGACAATGGCCGGTAAAACTCAACTTAAGAAACTAGAAAAGCAATTATCTCAACTTGATCTGACCCCTTCTGACGGTAACAACCTCGAAAAAGTTGCCCCCGTCAAACATTGGTCGATCGAAGATAGCGAAAATCTCTATCGCATCCAAGGCTGGGGAGAACCCTATTTCTCGATTAATGCCGCGGGAAATATTACCGTCTCGCCCCAAGGAGAAAGGGGCGGTTCTTTGGACTTATACGAGTTAGTTTCGGCGATTAAGCGGCGAAATATCGGTTTACCCTTACTAATTCGGTTTAGTGATATTTTGGAAGACCGGATCGAGCGCCTGAATGCCTGTTTTAACCGAGCGATCGCCCGTTATAATTATGCCAACGTCTATCGCGGTGTCTATCCGATCAAGTGCAATCAACACCGTCACATCGTCGAGTCTTTGGTGCGTTTTGGTAAACCCTATCAATTGGGGTTGGAGGCTGGTTCAAAACCTGAGCTAATGATTGCTTTAGCGACCCTAGAACCTGCCTTAAACAGCAAAAATGACAAAACACAACCATTGCTAATTTGTAACGGCTATAAGGACAAAGAATACCTGGAAACTGCTCTTTTGACCACTCGTCTCGGTCATCGGCCTTTGATTGTCATCGAACAATTGGAAGAATTATATTTAACCCTGCGCGTCAGTCGTCAGTTAGGAATTGCTCCTCATTTGGGAGTGCGCGCGAAACTGGGGACAAAAGGGGTGGGTCGTTGGGGATGTTCCACGGGAGACCGGGCAAAATTCGGTTTAACCGTCCCGGAAATCCTAACGGTGGTGACGGAATTAGAACAAGCAGGGATGTTAGATTGTCTGCAACTGCTGCACTATCATATCGGGTCGCAAATCTCCGCTATTAGCGTGATTAAAGAGGCAATTCGCGAAGCTAGTCAGATTTATGTGGAATTAGCGAAATTAGGGGCAAATATGACCTATCTCGATGTGGGAGGTGGTTTAGGGGTGGATTACGATGGCTCAAAAACTAACTTCTACGCCTCGAAAAACTACAATATGCAGAATTATGCCAATGATATCGTGGCTGAGGTCAAGGAAGCTTGTGAAGATGCCCAGATTTCACCCCCAATTCTTATCAGTGAAAGTGGCCGGGCGATCGCTTCTCATCAATCGGTGTTAGTTTTTGATATCCTAGGCAGTAGCGAGGTTCCCCAAAATCCTCCCGATCCCTGCAATGGGAAAGAACATCTTATCCTCCGCAATCTCTGGGAAACCTACACGGGTATCGATGAGCGCAATTATCAGGAAGCTTATCACGATGCGGGACAGTTCAAAGAGGAGGCAATTAGTCTGTTTAATTTCGGTTATCTCAGTCTCAAAGAACGAGCTAGAGCCGAACAATTGTACTGGGCTTGTTGTCACAAAATTCTGCAAGTGGCCCGACAAGAGGATTATGTTCCCGATGACTTGGAAGACTTAGAGCAAATTATGGCCTCAATTTATTATGCCAATCTCTCGGTTTTTCAGTCAGTTCCCGATAGTTGGGCGATCGATCAACTATTCCCAATTATGCCGATCCATCGTCTCGATCGAGAACCTACTCAAAGAGGAATTCTCGCCGATTTAACCTGTGATAGTGATGGGAAAATTGCCCAGTTTATCGATTTGCGCGGGGACGTAAAATCTGTTTTAGAATTGCATCCGCTGGAGTACAAAAACGGGAAACATTCTCCGGAACCCTATTATCTAGGAATGTTTTTGGTGGGTGCTTATCAAGAGATTATGGGCAATTTACATAATCTTTTTGGCGATACTAACGTGGTACATATTCAGATGAGTCCCAAGGGATACGATATCGAGTATCTAGTCAAAGGAGATACGATCACGGAAGTATTAGGTTATGTGCAGTATTCCGCAGAAGACCTGTTAGAAAGAATTCGTCTTCGTTGTGAACAAGCTTTGCAGGAAAATCGCATGACGGTGGAAGAATCCCAATTACTACTACAGGATTATGAACGCAGTTTGCGACGTTATACCTATCTAGTGGGTGGGGATTAATAGAGGTTACTTGTGGGGGAAATTTAGCTCATTTTCCCTTTTTAAAGCATTGATCGAAGAATTTTGGGCTGATGCTACCTTTGATAGTACATTTGTAACTCTTTTCTCACTCCTTCCTTGCCGTCCCGCAGGAGGGAAGCGACATCAACATCTATTTCGTAACAATTTGTGTCAATAACTTGCTACCTGCTACTTTTGCTACAGGAAATAGGTACAATTGCTGGTAGAGAGAGAATCTTGATTGAGGCACCACAGACTCAGGCAGTGCATACGATTAGATTGCAATCCCAGTATATATCAGTCAAAGTTTTTACCTGAATTATATACTACCCGATTGTAATGCCCGAGTCAAGATGGTGAAAAGCCATGAATACAGGATCGCAGACAAATTTAGCAAGCAGAAACCGCTTCCACACGCGAGTTCCTCTAAATTTTAACCAGGATTTTTCTATTTCTGTTGAATTACCGCCACTTGATCACGAGTCCACCTAATTCCCTGCATCGTGTAGTCTCAAGCGTCAGTGGCAATGATAGTCAAGAGTCTTCCCCGACCTTGGCAGAGATGAATTTTGTCGTGAGCGAGACTAAATCGACGGTAAAGCGGGGGCAGATATCGAAATAACCCCAACTCCCCAGAAATAAGTATCGACAGTTAGGAACCAACTCCTGACCTCACATCTGAAGTACTCAAGGAGAAAAAATATGCTTGACCAAAGTTTTAACCTACCAAACAGCAATGTTTTAGACGCTATCTTCCAGTTACCAACCCTTGCCGTAGAATCGGGTTTAGGTCGCTCCGATACGATTACTCCTATTCTCCCCAAAGCTGTCAAGGGAATGGATTCGAGCTTATTCAGCAGTTCCGTAGAAGAATATCGACAAGGACTGGAAAATCGCTGGCAATCATCCCAATCCCTTTCCTCTTGGACTAACAACGGTGATTTTTTAACGGGTCAAAGTAGTTTTGTGGGTGTTTCCAGTCCTGTTGACCTAGCCGGCAATACCCTCGCTACTGCCAGAGCGATTACCGTCGGTTCCAGCACCACCAGTTACACCGATTGGGTAGGAAGCACCGATACCAACGATTACTATCGTTTTTCCCTCGACCGGAATGACCGCCGATGCGGACGTGCAACTGTTAAATAGTGGCGGTTCTGTCATTGCCAGTTCGACTCTGGGTGGTACGGCTTCTGAGAGCATTACCAGTCAGTTGAGTGCAGGCACCTACTACATTCGTGTCTATCCCTATAGTGGCAATACCAACTATAATCTCGCTGTTTCGGCTACAATCTGCGCGATGCAGGATTGATCAGTACAGCACGTTCTCTGGCTGCGGATGGTAACTTCAGTCGCAATGATATGATTAGCATTTTCCGTAATGCTGAAGATGGTAGTGTCATTGATGCCACTGAGTTAACCGATTTGCGTACCATTGTTAGTAATGCTAGTCGCTTTGCCATGCAGGACTCTGTGGTATTTCTCTCGAATTGCATCGCTAATGGCAATACAGCTAACCAATGGTGGACTGGTGGTGGTTCTACCCGTCAAACATTAGGCAACCTCTATGCTGGCAGTAGTGCAACCCAAATGGAACGATTGATTGGAAAATGGTTCTTGGGATTAGATCGTCCAACGGCTGCTAGTGGAACAACTTACCGTTCTTGCAGTGGTTCACTGATCCAAAGTGGCGTTAGCTATCAAGATGTCAATCAAGGTAATCTCGGTGATTGTTACCTCCTAGCTTCTTTAGCAGGAACAGCTTACCGTACTCCTAGTACCATTCAAAATATGTTCACCGACAACGGTGACGGTACCTTTACCGTGCGTTTCCTCCGCAATGGGGTAGCTAACTATGTAACAGTCGATCGTTACTTACCAACGACTGCTTCTGGCTCTTTCTATTATGCCAACCGGGATCGGGGTTTGCTTTATAACAATACTGGAAATGAATTATGGGTAGCCCTCGCTGAACGAGCCTACGCTCAAATTAATGAATCGGGTTGGATTGGACAGGATAACACCAACTCCTACGCAGGAATTGCGGGAGGTTGGCCGGATACGACGGTTCAGCAGATTACAGGGCGCAATACTGTCCGTGATTATACCTTAGACAACAGCGATCGCACGGCTGTGATTAATGCCTTTAATGCCGGTCGAATTGTCTTCCTTAACTGGGCAAGTCATGCTCTCACCTTAGTTGGTTACAACCCAACAACCCAACTGTTTACTGTCCATAATCCTTGGGGTCATACTGATAATTTCACTTGGAATCAAATTATCAATGGCACAGGAACGGGGCATGAACAACGCTTCACAGATTGGAGCTATACCACGACCTAAAAAACACTCTCTGTAGAATATTAATTATAAGGTGGGCTTTGCCCACCTTATATCAGATCCGGATGATTGAGGTAATGATGTTTAACTTGAGCAAACTTTTCTTTTTTCTGGTCTTAACAACTTGTACCGCTTGTTCTCCAATCATGTTCTCGCCAACCAGTAATCTACCAACTAATTTTATGAGGGAAATGAATATGCCTATTACTGAAAATCTGCCAATCAAAAATATCGCACTTGTTACTAGACAAGAGAGAATTCCCCCCAAGGGAGTGTCACCGCATCCTAACCGTGATATCGGCTTTGCTGACGTATTTGTTCGCTTAGAAAACTCTCAGGAAACAATAATAAAACTCAACATTCAAAAGATTGAAATCCAGAATGTTTCTGACAGTCAATTACAAGACTTTAGTTTTGTTCCCCAAACTGTTGAATTAAAACCCTTAGAAAATTCTGAACTTGTCTTTCATTTGAGCAATAAAACTGGTTATGTTGGACAGGACAAAGTTAAAGCTGTTCTTGCCTATCAAGTCAAAAATCAGGTTAGAGTCATTGAATCGGAAGCAGTGACAGTGAATAATAATTGAGCTAAACTCCTCTAGTAGCGTAACGCACCAACCAGAAGTGTTGAATCCTGCAATAAAACTTCACAAAACCAGTATTTTACTGATGCTCAATTAGATTCACTATTGAGAATGGAGTCAATAAGCAGTCTTTTTTGGTATCATCAGAGCGAATACATAACTTGGTCATGATCTTCAAAATCTTAACATTCAACACTTCTGCGCACCAACAAGAAAAGAAAAGTTTTTGAACTGAATAAATCTAAAAACCTTGTTGGATAAGACTTTTAGACTTTTTTGAAATCCAAAAGTGCCGGGCATGGGAGTGATCAGGGGGAAAATTCAGGAACTTTTTCCCTGAAAATTAGGTAATTGACCCCCTCAAAATGGGTAAAACCCCAGAATCTTGTATATTGAGAGATGTGGTAGACCGTCACACCCTGCCCCCACGAAAAACTTTTTCAGCAAACCCTACCTATCTAGTGGGTGGGGATTGATGATAGCTCTTGCCGATCGAGTAATCGATCGAGGATGATAGAAAATAGACAAAATAGATAGGCAGTAAGGGAAAACAGTGGAAAAGGGAACGCTGGTAGAATTTCGAGTCCAAGGAGAAAGGCGCTTAGGGGTGATCGATCGCCCAGAAGGTAAAAAAGATTGGATCGTCATCGATCAAGGGGGAAACCCGCATAAACTGCGTCCCCAACGCTTCGATTACATTATCAAAGCAGGTCCGTCCAACTATAAAGAGATTGGCAATTTTCTGCGGGAAGTGCAACCCTATCTAGATCCTAGTGGTTTAGAAGTGGCCTGGGAATTATTAGCAGGGGAAAATCAGTTAGTCACTCCCGAAACCATGGCCGAGATCCTCTTTTCCGATCGCAGTCCCCAGTTTTGCTATGCGGCCCATTGTCTCTTGAGTGATGATAAAGTTTATTTTAAAAATAAAGGGGATGG
The DNA here is from genome assembly GCA_007096045.1 of Microcystis novacekii Mn_MB_F_20050700_S1. GTDB lineage: Bacteria > Cyanobacteriota > Cyanobacteriia > Cyanobacteriales > Microcystaceae > Microcystis > Microcystis novacekii. Next base: position 10,169 of record SFAU01000088.1, read on the forward strand.
TTACGAAGCCCGCTCGGAAAATCAGGTAGAGGAAATCAAACACCAGCTAGAGGTGGAACAACAGCGTCAACGGGAAAAAGGCCAATTTCTCCAACGTCTCCAACAGGCCCTGGCCGGTGAAACGGTAGAATGGTCAGAAAGCGATCGAATTCGTCTGGAATCTCTAGAAAAATTTATCCTCCAACCCGAACAAAAATATCCGGCAGCCATGGACATACTCTCGCTGCTGGGCCGTTCCCAAACCCCCGAGGCTGCTTTTGAATTGTTAGTCGATTTGAAATGGTGGAGTAGTCACGAAAACCTTTTCCTGCGACGCAGTTCCTACCCTGTTCAATTTTCGAAAAAGGTACTTGATGTGGCGCGTCTTAATTTACTCAATCCCCCTGCGGATGCGGATGTCAATAATCGTCTCGATTTAACTCACCAAAAAATTTATACCATCGACGATGAAAGTACCGAGGAAATCGATGACGGATTATCGGTAGAAATTCTCGCGGATGGTGGTCATCGTCTCTGGATCCATATTGCCGATCCTAGCCGTTTAGTGCTTCCCGATGATGAATTAGACCTAGAAGCGCGTCGTCGTAGTACCAGTCTTTATCTTCCCACGGGAATGGTTCCCATGTTTCCCCTAGAGTTGGCCGCAGGTCCGATGAGTTTGGTACAGGGAAAACTTTGTCCCGCATTGAGTTTTGGGGTAATCCTCAATGAAACTGGGGCGATCGCCGATTATCGCATCCATCCTAGTACAATTAAACCCACCTATCGCCTCACCTACGAAGATGTGGACGAAATGTTACATCTGGATCTACAGCATGAACCGGAAGTGAAGATTCTCAACCGTTGGGCCAAACAACGCCACGCATGGCGCAAATCTCAGGGATCGATTAACATCCAAATGCCAGAATCATCCATTAAGGTGAAGGCTAACGACGAAATTATCATAGAATTGCAGGAAGTGTCCCCATCTCGGCAATTAGTAGCGGAAATGATGATTTTAGCGGGAGAAATCGCCGGTCGCTACTGTCAGGAACACGAGATCCCCGTGCCTTTCCGCGGACAACCACAACCGGAATTACCCCCCGATGAGGAGTTAATTTTACTACCTGCAGGCCCGGTGCGTTCCTGTGCCTTGCGTCGCTGTATGCCGCGCAGTGAGATGACGACGATTCCTAACCGTCATGCTAGTCTGGGATTGAATACCTATTCCCAAGTAACTTCGCCAATTCGCCGTTATACTGACCTTTTGACCCATTTTCAACTAAAAGCCCATCTCCGGGGCGATCAACTGCCTTTTACCCGGGATAGAATGCAGGAAATTCTCTATAGTGTCGCTAGTTCGGCCCAAGAGGCCACCTCGGTGGAACGACAAACTAATCGTTACTGGAGTTTGGAATTTTTGCGACGACAGGGAGATCAAGTCTGGCAAGCTTTGGTTTTACGCTGGCTGCGGGAAGAGGAAAATTTAGGCTTGATTTTATTGGAGGAATTGGGGTTAGAATTACCCCATCGTTTTGAGCGATCGGTATCTTTAGGCGATCGCTTTCAAGTGCAAGTTAGTCGCTCTGATCCCCACCGCGATGAGATCCGTTTTCGCGAGTTATCGGGTTTTGTCTCCTCCCAGGCAATTTAATCTCTCGCGGAGTCAGGAGTCAGGAGTCGGGAGATAGGGTGATAGGGACTTAGGGGTTTAGGGAAATTTCAGCCAAATGCTCCACTACCCCAGTTCCCCCTGACAGGTGTAGGTTTATTACAAAGAGGTGAGCAGTCACACACTCAAGGTGAGAAAATCAAGCTAGAGATTTAGAGGAGCATCGTGAAAGGCAATGCTGAAAAACAAATCAGTAGTCGTGCAAAATTAATTTCCTAGTCGAGACTCCGAGACTCCGAGACTCCGAGACTCCGAGACTCCGAGACGGGATACAGCTATTAGGGATCGGATTTGAGTTTTCAGTTCACTGTTTACTCACATCAGCAAAAGGCTGACGGCTGAGAGCTTAGATGTGTAATTAATTTGGCTTAGGTACTTACCAATCATAAAGAGGTTCGCAAGAATCAGCATGGTTAACGCAAAAATTACGCAGTATCCTACGACTAATAACCCGCATCGCCCGCTATAGTTAGTAAAAGTATAGTCAAATATAGACAGACTGAATTCCATTTCAGAAATTCCCTTCACTTTTACTTCGAGAGATTGATTCTCCTTGGGTGAACTACGCACCTCTCTATCCCAT
>SFAU01000089.1 GCA_007096045.1 Microcystis novacekii Mn_MB_F_20050700_S1
AGACTTGGCTAGTGGCGAACAGGCTCCTGTGGCTCTGATTGCTCCTGCTATCAATGGTTAATTCCTAGTCTGAAGGAAAAGGCACTCCCGCAAGGGGGTGCTTTTTTGTTGTTAGAATAGAAGGTGGTTTTTTGAGTTTGAGGTTGAATTATGATCAGTTTAGAACAAGCTTTAAATACTGTTGAGCAACTATCTTTAGAACAACAGGAAATGTTATTAGAAATTTTACAAAATCGTTTACTTGATATTCGTCGTCAAGAAATTGCCAGAGATGCTAGGGAGTCAATTAATGCTTTTCATCAAGGAGAATTTAAACCTCAACCCCTAGAAATTATTCTGAGAGAATTGAGAGAAACTTTAGAATAGATATTATGAGAGAACTGGTTGTAACGCCTAAATTTAAGCGGACTTTCCGTAAGTTTGTTCTCAGAAATCCTCAACGACAGAAAGCCATTGAGAAGACATTGGCACAAATGAGGGAAGATATTTATTTTTTGAACTTGGGAACTCATTCATTAAAAGGGGAATTATCGGGACTTAAAGCTTGTTCTTGTGGTTATGATTGCCGGATTATTTTTTCTATAGAAATTGAGCCAGACACCCAGGAGGAAGTTATCATTTTACTTGACATTGGTACTCATGATGAAGTGTATTGATAAAATAGGAAAAACTAAACATCGATCCCGCGGGGAGCTGCGTCGCGGGACGCAAATACTTAGAATTGCTATAAATTTTCCCTAGTAGTGAGAATTTCTTTTAAGATAAGCTTCAAAGACAGGATTAACTTTAAAATAAGATAAGGTTTCTGATGGAAATTTATCCACTAAACAACGTCGCACTAATGATTGAATTGTTGGCCAAAATTCAGAAGTAGATAAGTCAAGATTACTAGGTTTTAGAGAAGTTTTTACTGCTTCAGGTTGATTAGCTAACCAGTGCATCACCTTTTTTCTGTTGCGGATAAACGCTGTAAATGACATTCGTTCGAGTTTTCCATATCCCCTAAATAAATTTCATTGTTCATTTGTTCTAAAAATAGGGATACTTCTCCATCAAATAGTTCAATAATGGTTGAGGAGATGATATTTAACCAGTTAGGATGACCTTGATAAAGTTCCCTCATTTCTGTCCATTTTTCCTCACTTTTTAAACCGTATTATTTGAAAATTTCTTCAAATTATGTCGTTAAACCTTGCAGGTATAAAGTTTTAATTTTATCGGATTTTAAGGTGACAAAATCTCTGGGAAGTTCCCAACTAATTAAAATCAAATAACTTTGATGAGATGTGGTAGCAATTTGCTGAAAAAATTTATGATAATCCTGACAGTCGCTACGTTCATGTTACGCTACCGCTAGCCCATCCTACAAATAATTGTGCCTCCCTACTTAACTTGAGAGTTAATCACACTATTAAAAACGGATTTGGTCTAAAAGTCTTACCCAACAAAGTTTTTAGATTTATTCAGCAAACCCTAGGGTTTACTTTTGACTATCCACGGCCTTTCTCCTCAACCGGATTTACAAAAACGAGGGGCAGCCTGATATAGTGAGAGGTTGGGATGATGTTTATCAAGCAATTTTTATGTTAAAAGCTGGAATCGTGGGACTGCCAAATGTGGGGAAATCGACCCTATTTAACGCTCTGGTGGCTAATGCCAAGGCCGAGGCCGCTAATTTCCCCTTTTGTACCATTGAACCGAATGTGGGTGTGGTATCCGTCCCCGATGAACGTCTGGAGGTTTTGGCTAAAATCTCTAATTCCGAGAAAATTGTGCCGACGCGGATTGAATTTGTCGATATCGCCGGATTAGTCAAGGGTGCCAGTCGCGGGGAAGGATTGGGTAATCAATTTTTGGCTAATATCCGGGAAGTGGACGCGATCGTTCATGTGGTGCGCTGTTTTGATAATGATGATATTATTCATGTTTCTGGTTCCGTGGATCCGGCCCGGGATATCGAGGTGATTAATCTAGAGTTAGCTCTAGCGGATTTGGGACAGGTGGAGAAGCGGGTGGAACGTTTACGCAAACAGGCGAAAAATAGCAAGGAAGCCGCCGAAGAATTGGCTATACTTGAAAAAATCCTCATTTGTCTTAATGACGGTATTTCGGCGCGAAAAGTGGATTTAAGCAAAGAGGAAGAAGAGTTAATTAAAAATCTCGGTTTATTGAGTCGGAAACCGATTATTTATGCGGCTAATGTTAGCGAAGATGATCTGGCCACGGGTAATGATTGGGTAGAAAGTGTCCGTCAAATTGCCCAACAGGAACAGGCAAAAGTTGTGATCGTTTCTGCTCAAGTGGAATCGGAATTAGTGGAGTTGTCGGAAGAAGAAAGAAAAGATTTTCTCGGTTCTTTAGGGGTAGAAGAAGGGGGATTAAAATCTTTAATTAAAGCTACCTACGAGTTATTAGGACTGCGTACCTATCTCACCACCGGCCCCCAAGAAACCCGCGCATGGACGATTATTTCTGGTATGAAAGCACCCCAGGCAGCTGGAGTTATTCACTCGGATTTTGAACGGGGTTTTATTCGTGCGGAAACCGTGTCTTATCAGGATTTAGTTAATAGTGGCACGATGATTGCAGCCAAAGAAAAAGGTTTAGTCAGAAGTGAAGGTAAGGAATACATTGTTCAAGAGGGTGATGTCTTACTATTCCGTTTTAATGTTTAGCTAAAAATAAATCAGGTGAGCGCTGCCACCTGATCAAAAGGCTAAACAATAGGCGTTGTCAATAGGCGTAGGGCTAATTCATGAATTAGCCCTACAATAGCCCTACAATAGCCCTACAATAGCCCTACAATTGGCGTTGTCAATAGGTGTGTAGGTAATTCTGGAATTAGCCACAATAAGCGTTGTCAATAGGTGTAGGTAATTCTGGAATTAGCCCTACAATAGGCGTTGTCAAATTGAAAGATGATCCCAATTTCTGTCATCAACAATCTCTCAGCTTTTTTTACTCACTTTGGTTAACATTAAACTGAATTTTTTTATCTATTGACATCCTCTAATTTATATTCTATAATTGGGTGTAGGGACAAGTTCTTGTTTAATCAAGATGGCGATGCTCTCTGTTCACTAAAAGACTGGTTTGCTAGGAATGCAGTCGAGGCTAAAAATAGTCTATCTATTCAACAACCCGCAACGGGAAACGGTCAAATCAAGCGCAGTAAATGAAAGAGCAAGGATTGTTATTTTCCGAAGACAGCCTGTTACCTGAAAAACTCCCCCAAATTCAGGAATTAAGACCTTCTAACAATCTTGCAGCAGTTTTTGAAGAGTGCCATAATTATATTTACGCCAACGAAGGAATGCTCAAGGACAAGATTTTTCACGAGATGGTTAAACTAATCATCATCAAACTTCATGATGAAAAATCTGCCAAGCAATCGGTAAATTTTGGCGTTACAGCAAGTGAATATAAAGCCATCGTCGCCAATAAGTCCGATGAATTTATTTCGCGTCTCAGTCAATTATTTACCTCCATCAAGAATCATTATCGGGGATTTTTCACCGATGACACATTCAAATTAAAACCTTTGACTCTTGCTTATATTGTAGGAAAGTTACAGTATATCAATTTAAGTAAAACATCTGGGGATATAAAAGGTGAAGCTTTTCAGACTTTTGTAAATAGACACCAGCGTGGAGATAGGGGAGAATTTTTTACCCCTCACCCAATTGTGCGTCTTGCGGTTGAAATGATAGACCCCAAACCAAACGAAAAAATTATCGACCCTGCTTGTGGAAGTGGTGGTTTTTTAATTCAAGCAATAAACCATGTTCGACAAAATAACCCAGAGTTTAATATAGCAACTTTTGTGCAAGAAAGTATTACGGGAATTGAATTTAATCCCGATGTTGCCCTTTCTGCTATGATTCGTTTAGTTTTTGAAGGTGGCACAGGTTCAGAAATTATCTGCACTAATGCGCTTATCGAAGATGAAAAATTAAATAACTCTTTTGATGTTATCTTGACCAATCCTCCTTTCGGAAATAAGGGAAAAGTAGAAGACAATAAAATCCTTCAATCATATCTTCTTGCTCGAAAATGGCATAAATCAGCGTCAAATAGTTGGGAAGTTTCCCCAACCATTTTAGCGGGTCAGTCGCCCGATATTTTATTTATTGAGAAATCTATAAAATTATTGCGGGCAGGTGGTCGCATGGCGATTATTCTGCCCGATGGTCTATTACAAAATATCTCTAATAGACCGATTCGCCATTGGTTGCGCTCCCAAGCAAAAATATTAGGTGTTGTTTCCATACCGACAGAAGCTTTTGTACCTTATGGCACAGGAATCAAGACATCACTTTTAGTGGTTCAAAAATTACCAGCTAACAATGATTCTTGTTTTATGGCACAAATCAAAAAAATAGGCTATGACGTTAAAGGACAAACAATATATAAGCGTAACGAGTCGGGAGTTATAGCTCGAACAAAATCAGGTTTGCCAATAGTTGACGATGATATAGATGATATTTCTCAATCTTTTACCTCATTTATCAACGGCGAATTTGCACAAAACAGCGATTGTATTTATACAGTTAAGAACACCCTGCTCAATTCCAGACTGGATGCCGAACATTATTTACCCAATGACCAAAAATTATTAGAACATCTAAAATCTATTGGGGCGAAACCTTTAGCTGAAATTGCCGATATTTTGAGGGATTCAGCTGATTTTCGTTTAGCCAAAGACAGTGAAATTAGATATATCGCTATTGCCGATGTTGATTATCGTACAATGCAAGTTGTTTCTCAACAAATAATCAAAGCACATGAAGCCCCATCTCGCGCAACTTATAGATTGTACAAAGGTGATATTATTACAGCAATTTCAGGAGCAAGTACAGGAAGCTCACACCAAGCAACAGCCCTAATCACGGAAGATGAAGAGGGAGCAATTTGCTCAAATGGATTTTCAGTATTAAGAAATATTCGGGGAGTCGAGCCTTTGTTTTTATTAGTATATATGCGAACAGACTTTTTTTTGCGTCAGATTAAAAGGTACATGACAGGTCATGCCATTCCTACTATTTTAGTAGATGATTTGTCAAAAGTTTTAGTGCCTATTCCACCCAAATCTGAACAGCAGAGAATAGCAAAAAGTATGTCTGAAATTCAAGCAATTAGAAAAGAAGCGTTAAAAGCAAGTGAGAATGTTGTTAACGAAATGAGTCTTTTACTTGGCCAATTTGAGTAAGGCAAAAAGCAGGTTAAGCGTAGAACAAGTCTTAATACTAAATCCGGTTATTAAAAACTGATTATTTATTCACCCTTTTGTCTGTCCTGATATGTAGCCTATACTCAACGAATGAAGAATGTAAAGATTTATAAATTGTAGCTTTTGATACAGTTGTGGGGGGGGGAATGTGTATGCTTCTGCTATCTCCCTTTGGTGTTGGGTTGGGCTGTTGCTTTGACCTAAAAAATAAGGAGACTTGACCTAAAAAATAAGGAGACTTTAGGAATATGAACAAATTATTAGCTCCAATAGTAGCCGCTACCATGCTGTCAGCAATAGGTTCTTTTGACTCTGTACAAGCTGGAATTATTCAAGTTGGCGAACAGTATGAATACAAAGGAACATTCATTATTACTGAACCAGCAACTTTATTAATTCCAAGTGAATTACAAATTATTTGTCCTATATGTGGTGTGTTAGCTACTATTCCAAATTTGGAAGAAGTTGATGTAGATATTGTTGTCGGTGCTATAGATTTTTATAATGTCTATCCCTTGGTTATTGATGTGCCACAGCCAATAGGTAAGTTAGCATCGGTTGATTTCTTCTCCATACTAGCAGCGGATGTAGGAACAGGTATTGGTTCTCTACCTGATGGAGTTACACTAGCCAGTGCCTCTATGACTGGAGTTGGTACAGGGACAAGATATGAATCGGAGATTACATTTATTGATGATTTAGCAGCTCTACCTACTTCATCTTCTAATAATCTTAATATTCAGTGGGATTTATCTGGTTTTTCGGAGTCGACTGGTAACTTCTTCTTAGCCAAAACCACAGTTCCATTCTTCGATGTTTGTTGTGTACCCGAACCATCCGCCGTCCTAAGCCTCCTCGCCATCGGAACTCTCGGCGCGACTTCAACCCTCAAGAGCAAACTGAAGCCATCCAAATCAGCCGAAAAAGAAACCACAAAAGTTGGCTAAATTGCTCACCAAAAATACAATAAATGCCCCTTCAATTAGCCAGTTGAGAGGGTTTTATTTTTAGTCCATGTTTCTATTCATTGATTTTTTTGATCCAATGGCAACTTTTACATCAATATCGTCAAAAAGCAGTGGCGAGATTATCAACAATTATGGATCAAGCTAGTGATGAAGCAGAAGCTAACGGATTAACTCCAGATATTTTAGCCTCTATTTTAGAACAAGATGAGAGTTAATCACATTATTAAAAACGGATTAGCTGTAGGGCTAATTCATGAATTAGCCCTACAATAGGCGTTGTTATTCTGATCTGACAACGCCGATCAATCAACGGGGATTCTCAATTCGCTTGGGAAATGTGCGTCACCAGAGCCGCCGATTGTAGGATGGGGGTAGTGGTGACGGAATCCGTCGCTAGGGTAAAGAGAGGATTGGAAAGGATACCAGCTAGGGAAGTCGCCACTAGGGAGAGGACAATACCCACCTGTAGAGGACGCATCCCGGTAAGAGTCCAATTGATAACGGGGTAATTTTTCACCGCATCGGACATCTCTTGGGGTTCCTTGACTACCATCATTTTGACCACACGGATATAGTAGTAAATCGAGGCCACACTGGTGACTAAACCCACGAGGACGAGGGCATAAAGTCCCGCTTGCCAACCGGCCCAGAATAGATAAATCTTGCCAAAGAAGCCCGCTAGAGGCGGAATTCCCCCCAAAGAAAGCAGACAGATGCTTAAACAGAGGGTTAGCAGTGGATCCTTCTGGTAGAGTCCCGAATACTCAGCGATCTGATCGGTTCCAGTTCTGAGAGCAAAGAGAATCACACAGGCAAAAGCCCCTAGGTTCATGAACAGGTAAATTAACAGATAGAAAATCATGCTAGAGTAACCCGCATCAGTACCGGCAGTTAAACCAATCATGACAAAACCCGCCTGACCGATCGAGGAATAGGCTAACATCCGTTTCATGCTAGTTTGGGCCAAGGCTACCACATTGCCGAGGATCATACTCAAAATGGCTAGAGCGATAAAGATAAACCGCCATTGTTCGCTGACTAGACCGAAAACCGTCACTAATAGGCGAATTGCTAGGGCAAAACCGGCCGCTTTCGAACCCACCGAGAGGAAAGCGACCACGGGAGTGGGTGAACCTTCGTACACATCAGGAGTCCACTGGTGAAAGGGAACCGCCGAAATTTTGAAAGCGATACCGGCAATCACAAAAACTAATGATATCGCTAAGGCCAGGGACTGACCACCGTTAACAGCGGTTAATTTTTGGGCAATGGCACTTAAACTGGTTTCACCTCCGGATAAACCGTAGAGAAGGGAAACACCATAGAGGAAAATCGCCGAACTAGAAGCTCCAATTAACAGGTATTTTAAAGCAGCCTCGTTCGATCGAGGATCCCGCTTCATGTAACCGGTCATTAGATAAGAGGAAATACTGAGCATTTCTAGGGAGATGAAGATCATCACCAATTCACTAGCGCCAGATAGGAACATTCCCCCGATAGTCGCGGTGAGCATAATGGCTAAAAATTCCGCTAGGGAGGTTCCCGCTTGTTCCACATAACGCACAGACATCAGCACTGTGGAGGCGGTAGAAAGGGCAATAATCCCCCTAAAGACGATACTGAGATTATCCCCCTCAAAAGCCCCTAAAAAGGCCACTGGTTTCGGATTATCCCAGGCAAAATAGAGAGCAACCACAGCAGCGAGCAGACCAGCGATCGCAACGTAGGGCAGCCAACGTCTGGCACTCCGTCCCACGATTAAATCGCCGATTAAAATCACCATCAGGGTAATAATCAGGATTCCTTCGGGCCAGATAACGCCGGCGTTTAGCTGACTGGCAACAAGACTAGAAAAATCCATATTGATTGAGGTTAAAGGAATTTGAAGTTAAAAAAGGCTTAATACAAGCTTAGGGCATTTGATCAGCGATTCAGTGATCAGTTATCAGTTATCACTGATCAGATGTGAGTTTTCAGGGCATTGATCGCCGCTATCGGGTTAAAATATCTAAAAAATCAGATAAATTTGAGATAATATTAGCTTTTATGGGTATTATAGTTGTCTATTGTCTTTTTTATCCTCCTGTCTCGGATTCTCCTCTGCAAAGGGAAAATCTTTGATTTTTGCAGCAGAGCTAATTTCTGGTGGTGACAACTTGTCACCGAAATGTATCCAAGTTAACAGGGAAAAAGTGAAAACTCAGGAAATCATGACATAGACTGGCATCGTTAGTTGTCATTGAAGGATTCTGATAAAATTAGGCTAGGGGAAACACCCGAAAAATCAATTGTTTTTGAGCCATCCGCTTGATTTTGTTGTTGAAAAACTTTCTAGTTCGCTCCCTCCTTTTCCTTTAGCGATCGCTTGAATGAGTAACGAAACCTATCTCAATCATCCCACTTTCGGTCTTTTATACAGAGTGTGTCTATTAGAAGAACATCAGGAATTATTTACCACTCTTTATGCCCAACGTCTTTTTTTTCTGGTGACGGTGGGGCCCAAAAAAGTCTCGTTCGATCCGATTAGTCGTTCCGATGCTCGTCTTTTAGTGGAAAATCGGCTGCGGAATTGGCGACGGCGCGGTAATGTGCAAGAATTTAACAGTCTCAACCAAATTTATCAACAAACCTTTTCAGTCTAGTTCATGACGATCGCTAGTCGTATCGAGTCAATCCGTCTTACCCTACCCCCCTGCACGCGTCTGATTGCCGTCAGTAAACAGGTATCTGGCGATTATATCCGTCAAGCTTACCGAGCAGGAGTGAGAGATTTTGCCGAAAGTAAGCTACAGGAAGCAATCTCGAAGCAGCAAGAACTAAAAGACCTCCCAGATATTTCTTGGCACTTTATCGGACATCTACAGGCAAATAAAGCCCGCAAAGTCCTAGAATCTTTTGATTTAATCCATTCCCTCGATAGTTTAAAATTAGCCCAAAGACTCGATCGCCTAGCTGGGGAATTAGAGATTAATCCCCAAGTTTTGCTACAGGTGAAAGTTGTCCCCGATCCCGATAAGTTTGGTTGGGACAAGGCCGAACTCCTAGCAGCTCTTCCCACTTTAGTCAACTGTAGACAGCTAAAAATTCAAGGTTTGATGACAATTCTGCCCCGGGGATTATCCGCTGGGGAAAAGTTAGCCGCCTTTGAAAAAACCAGCGATTTAGCCCAAATAATCGAGAATAGCTCTAGTTTACGCCTGCCTCATCTATCCATGGGGATGTCTGACGATTATCCTCTGGCCATCAAGGCCGGAGCCACTTTGATCCGGGTGGGAACCGGCATCTTTGGCGAGCGGATTTACTGAACCATCTCCGTAAATTTAGAGAAAAACCCCTAGGAATTTTAATAATCGGTGATAATATATCTTAAAATTGCAGCGTCTAGTCTAGGAACTGGTGGTTAGAAATGAGGAATTGACTTTTTTCCAATCCCTGAAAACTATCCCCTGATAACTGAAAAGAGGGAACTAACCGCTGTCTCCAGACGACTAAAATGACGAACCCTTAACAAAATGGCTCTCCTGTAGCAAGTGAGATCAAAGATTGTTAAGGGCCAATAAATAACCCCGACTCTAGACAAGACCCCCCAAAAAAATCTTTTGAAGGACACTTAGACTGTGAACAACATTTTTACCAAGCTCAAAGATTTTGTCGGTATCTCCGAACAACCAGAAGACGAAGACGAAACCGACTACGAAGAAATGAATTGGGAACAGTTTTCCCCCCAAGATAGGGATCAAAACGAAGAAGAAGAACCCCTTAATCGTCGTCAACGCGAACCTTTAAATCTCAATACAGCCACATCTATGGGACTCAACAGAAGCAACGTGATCGGTATGCCAGGTATTAACAACAATAATGCAGAAGTGGTCGTGATCGAGCCCCATTCCTTCGAGGAAATGCCCCAAGTTATCCAAACCCTGAGAGAACGTAAATCAGTGGTTTTAAACCTCAACGTCATGGATCCCGAAGAAGCACAAAGAGCCGTGGATTTTGTTGCCGGTGGCACTTATGCGATTGATGGTCATCAAGAACGCATCGGAGAGAGTATTTTCCTATTTACTCCCAGCTGCGTTAAAGTTAGCACCCTTTCCGGAACCATTCACGATATCACCGACAATCCGAAAATGCCTCGTAGCATTTCCTCCCCACCTGCTTGGGGTGCTGAAAGCAGTCGATTAGCTCAATGAATCCTCCCATAGTCCTCTCGTCCAGTTTGTCGAAGCTAGAAATCGAGCGATTTATCGAGAGGATGCGTTTTTTTGAGCGGTAAGACCTCTAAATCTCCCTGTTTTAGTTTTTACTTTTAATAATACTGTGTCTATTCGTTTAGGAATTATTGGCGGTGGGGTGATGGCCGAGGCCATTCTCAGCCGTTTATTAAAAAAAAATATTTATAGCCCCGAAACGGTGTTAGTTAGTGAACCCCAATCCCAACGGCGCAACTTTTGGGTTAACACCTACGGAGTACAAGTCAGTGAGGATAACCGGGAAGCCGCTAGAGCCACTGAGGTGTTAATCTTAGCGGTAAAACCGCAAATTTTAGAGCAAGTAGTGAATAGTTTGCTGGGAATACCGGAAAAACCCCTAATTATCTCGATTTTAGCGGGAGTTACTCTCAATCGCTTAGAAATGGGCTTTCCCGATCGCCCCGTAATCCGGACGATGCCCAATACTCCCGCCACGGTGGGACAAGGGGTTACAGCGATCGCATCTGGTCGTCATGCGGAACCGGAACATCTGGCCGTAGCCAGAGATATTTTTGCTGCGGTCGGGTCGGTGGTGGAAGTTCCCGAAGCTTTGATGGACGCGGTAACGGGATTATCGGGATCTGGCCCGGCATTTGTGGCCTTGATGGTGGAAGCTTTAAGCGATGGTGGTGTGGCGGCCGGATTACCGCGATCGATCGCTTATCAATTGGCCCTAGAAACGGTTTTAGGGACGGCAACCCTATTAAAAGAGTCGCCCCTACACCCGGGAGAATTAAAGGATCGCGTCACCAGTCCGGGAGGAACGACGATTGCCGGGGTGAGACAATTAGAAAAAGGGGCTTTTCGAGCGACTATTATCGAGGCAGTAGTGGCGGCCTATCATAGATCTAAAGATTTAGGGCGTAATTCTGAAAAGTAATCTTTGTATCTTTTTTAACCCATAATTAGGTAGGCGTTAAAAATTATCAGACACCCCCCTTATCAAGGGGGGACTAAGGGGGGATCGGCACCCCCCTTATCAAGGGGGGACTAAGGGGGGATCGAACCTAAAATCCATTTTTAATTTAATTATAACCATCTACTTAACTGATGTCTCAATCTGTGATAAGATACGCAGCAATTCTTGTCCAGAAAAAGTTATGAATAAGAAATCCTATCGTTTTGATTTCATGGCATTAATTGCCATGGCAGTTTTTTTTCTAGGGATTGTTTTCTGGAAAGTCCCGCTTCATTATCCCTATATCCTTAATTTTGATGAAGCGGTGGCCATGGTACTTGCCTACGTCACTAAACAAGGTTATCGTCTCTACGAACAAGTTTGGCACGATCATCTATCGGGTTTATCTCTACTATTAAATACTTGGTTAAATTTCACGGGTTTTAGTCTCCCTGCTGCCCGCCTTATGGTGCTTTCTTTGTCCACAATTATGTTAGGAATTTTTTATTTAATTCTGAGAGTTAATTGCGGAATATTGGCCTCTTGTTTATCAGTATTTATTCTCTCAACCTGTCTAGTTTATATTACCCTTTCAACGACAATGTTGCGGGAGTTGCCCGCACTTTTTTTTACAATCTTAAGTATTTTTATCATATTTAAAGCCGTTAAATCCACGGGTAAGCTTAAGTATGGACTGTATTTACTCAGTGCTATTGCTTTTGTTTTTTCTCTGGAAATTAAACTTTCAGGCATTACTATTATCCCAACTGTAGCTTTAATTATTTTTCTCAATCAACAGAATAGTTTTATTAAAAGAATCATTGATATGGTTATTTGGTCAGTCGCTGTTGTTTTAGTCTTTATCTTGGGTTCCCTGACTATTTTTCCTTTTTCCTACGAAAATATCATTAAATCTCATGTCACTGTTGCCGCTAGTTTTGATCAAGAAAATCTCACCTTATTGACTCTTTTACAAAGCGCCCTACAGCACGAACCAATTTATCTAATCATAACAGCGATCGCTATTATAGCGATGGTTTTTACTCGCAATATAATACCACTTTTACCGCCCTTGGTTTGGTTAGGTTCTAATCTGTTCAGATTTGCCACAGTCGCCCCAATTTGGCCTTATTATTATATTCACTTAATTATTCCCGCCGTTTGGATAATTGCCTTGTTTGTCGAACAGTTAAAAATTAGTGATAGTCTCGGAGAATTTAGGCAAAATCGCCAAATAACCAGAGGATTAATGCTTAAAATGCTGATTTTTCTACCCCTTTCTGGTCAATTTATCTTTAATACCTTGAGAATAATCACTAATCGTGATCCTGCAATTAATGCCTACGTTCAATTTAATAAAAGGTATAAACCTCTTTTAGCAGAAGCTGTGTTTGAAAAATTTAAAAACTCCGATAAACTTCTGTTAACCGACAATCCTCACTATATATATCAATATTTCTTGAAAACACCCCCAGAAACTGCCGTCATCACCAGAAAGAGATTTATCAATCAGAATCTTGATGGGAATTTTATCCTGGAAGTTATCGAAAAAAGACAGCCCGATTTGGTTTTTCTCTATCGATTTGAAAAGGAATTTATGCAATCATCAAAACTCAAGGATTATTTAGAGAAAAATTATATCCAGTTCCCCGACCAGCAAGAAAAAGGAACTCTCTTTATCAGTCCGAAAACTTGGCAAGAATATCAAAGTAAGGCTAATTAGAAATTGTGGACGGAGACTATTAACGTTTTTTCTTTTTTACTGGTTTTTGAGCTAATTTTCGAGAACGTTTATAGGCCGATCCGATCCAATCGCTACAACTATGACTCATCGCTCCTAATTCTAAACCCAGGAAAATAGCGATCGCTACCTGGGGATACTGTTGCCATAATGCGATCGCTTGCTGCGGCCACAGTCGCCAATCCCAGTCTATACCCCAGAAACTTTGCAGGATCGGAATGATGATGATTGCCGCTAGTACAAGAGAACTGCCAAGGTAAAATAACCGAAAAATTGTGCCGATCAAGAAACCGTGGGATAACCAACCGCGATGACGGATCATGGAACGGTAGGGTAGCCACAACCAGCGTAGATAACCCCAACGTTTGTATTGTACCGAGTGGATGTCAAGATCCGGTCCAAACAGGAATCCGCTAAACAAATAACTGGCCAACAGTAACAGGGTTAAGTTACCACTGCCACTGACCAAAAAACTCGCCCCCGCAATCGGTGGCAAGAGAATTAGGGTAATGCGATCGTGAGTGCGACCAGAGGGCATCGGAAAAAAATCAACTTGCTCAAAAAAATAATATACTTTTTTAAAAATATATGTTATAGTGAGAAAGTACGAAATTAATTCGGGCGTTTAGCTCAGTGGTAGAGCGCCTGCCTTACAAGCAGGATGCCGTAAGTTCGACCCTTACAACGCCCATTTTATTAGATTCTTGCCTCGTCAAGCTTTCACTCCCGATCGCAAGTTTAGATTAAAACTATTGAGGGGAATTGCTGCTGGAGCGCAAAATTGGGACTAATTGCTAGTAAGCTAGTCAGTAGGTACTAGGATTAATTCATCGCGGCACACCGGTTATATGGCCAATTGGAAATGTATCAAAAATTGTGGAGCTTGTTGTCAACTAAATCCCGATGAGCGTCCTGACTTAGAAGAATATCTGACTCCCGCACAATTAAGTCAATATCTCAGCATGGTGGGGGAAGAAGGTTGGTGTATATACTTTGATCGCCAAACCCGTCTCTGTACCATTTATGACCAAAGACCAGAATTTTGTCGTGTTCAACCGGATATTTTTGCCAAAATGTATCAAATTGAACCGGGGGAATTCGATCAATTTGCGATCGATTGCTGTCATCAACACATTGAGGATCTTTATGGGGAAGATAGCCTAGAAATGAATAGCTATCGTCAGCAAGTAGGCTAAGATGTACCCCTATCCCAGAAATAACTCAGACGGGGAAGAAAATAAGTGGTCTGGTTATTTTCCCCACCCTCTCCATAGCTAAACCAGTGAGCCACTTTCCGCACTTCTTGACATTCACTTAATAATTTTTACTAAAATATTGCTTACAACCCTTTCCCAGTAAGGATTATAGCCATAATCATCGATTTTTGTCAATGTAAAGGATTGTAAACTTTTTTATCAGAAAAAATCAATTATTGAAAATGTTCTTAATAGTAGTTTCTACAATGAAGGTTTTTCGTTAAAACATCTTGGGGAATGTAAAAATATATACAAGTATATGAAGATGTGGGGAATGTCGGCAAAAATTACGGAATCGATTGTGTCCCTGTTGAGGATAAGTCTATAGGAAACTCAAAACCTCTAGGGGTGCAGAGTTTGAGTTCAGGACAGGGAAAAACCATCATGGAAAAACCAGAAAAACAGCGCCGCAGACGCGGGGTTATCCTCACCCCCACGGGACTAGAAAAAATACTTACTGCTAAACAAGAAGCGGA
This sequence comes from Microcystis novacekii Mn_MB_F_20050700_S1, assembly GCA_007096045.1. Taxonomy (GTDB): domain Bacteria; phylum Cyanobacteriota; class Cyanobacteriia; order Cyanobacteriales; family Microcystaceae; genus Microcystis; species Microcystis novacekii. Next base: position 14,820 of record SFAU01000089.1, read on the forward strand.
ATATCGGGATAATCGCGGTCATCGTTTCACCCTAGAAGTTCTCAGCGAGAAAACTCTTTTAGGGGTAGATACTCTGATGAAGGTATTTGCTTGTGAATCGGGAGTGGATAAACAAACCCTGAAACATTGTTTTCAAGCTTTTAATTTAACTCTAGAAAACAGCGATTATGAGCGTCCTAACTTACCAGAAACTAATACTATTAGTCCTCAACTATTGCCTGAGTTACCAGAGGGACAAGTCCCCCTCGATTCCCCCTTTTATATCAACAGAAATAATCTAGAACAGACTTGTTATCAAGAGAGCTTGCGGGGTGGCAGTCTTATCCAGATTAAAGCACCCAGAAAAATGGGAAAAACTTCCCTGATGACTAGAATTATTAATTATGCACAACAACAGCAATACCATACGCTTTATTTCAGTTTTCGGTTAGCAGAAAGCTCAATTTTTCAAGATTTAAATCACTGGCTGCGTTGGCTTTGTGTTAGTATTAGTCGTCAGTTAGATTTAGCCAATCATCTCCCAGAGGATTGGGATGAATTCTTAGGTGCTAAAATTAACTGTAAAATCTATCTAGAAAAGCATATTCTCTCCCATCTCGATCACCCTTTAGTGCTTGCCTTTGATGATCTTGAATATCTTTTACCCTATCCACAGCTAGTGGAAGAATTTTTTAGTATTCTGCACCTCTGGCACGAGGAAGGCAAAAATAAACCTCTCTGGCAAAAATTACGTTTAATTGTTGCCTATTCCCCGGCACAGGAGCTTGATAAAACCTCAGATATCTATCAATCTCCTTTTAGTCTTGGTTTACCGATCGAATTGCCGAATTTTACCAGCGCACAAGTACGAGAATTAAGTCAAAGACAGGGATTAGATCAGAATTTTGACTGCGAAAAATTACGGATATTTCTAGGGGGTAATCCCTATTTAATTCGTCTTGCTTGCTATCATATTGTTCGGGGCAATTGTACCCTAGAAACCATTCTCGCTAATTCTATCGGCGAGGAAAATAATATTTTTGCAGATCATCTTAAACGTTTACTTTCGCATCTGCAATACTTAAAGGGCAATTTAGCGGCTATCTTTGCTAAGGTGGTGATGGCAGAAAAAGACATAGAAATTGATTTAATGGCAGCTTTTCACCTAGAGAGTCTCGGACTGATTCACCGACAAGGTAAGTTTTGCCGAGTCAGTTGTCCTCTCTACCGTCAATATTTTGGCGAATATTTCCGGCAACGTTCTGTTTTTTTGCCGCAAAAAACTTCTATCCTCGCCAAAAAAATTACGCTTACTCACTAGACCTCCTGCAAAAATAGGAACTGATTATGTACAATAAAGTAAAACACTCAGAAAAACCATGACTTACGAAAAAGTAAAAAATTTGAATCCAGAAGAGTTTAAACGCTTTTGTG
>SFAU01000009.1 GCA_007096045.1 Microcystis novacekii Mn_MB_F_20050700_S1
ATAGGCAATAGCTATAACAATTATCAGCTTTGATAGGTATTGCGGTGCTAATTGAGAACCTTCTAAGCTATAGCCTCCTGACTTAAAATCTCGAAACATCTCCTCAATATCAAATCTTTATAGAGTTTAAGTTAACAACCAATCCACACCAAGAAATAGCGATTCAAGAGGCTATAAGAGTGGGACAGTTTATTCGGAATAAGTGTCTAAGATTTTGGATGGACTCTACCAAAGAAGATAAGGTTAACTATGCTACTTTGTGTAGGCTAACTACCGAATTATCTAATAGTCCTGAATTTTCTTTTGTTGGTAAACTTAACTCTATGGCTCGTCAAGCAAGTGCCGAAAGAGCTTGGTTTTCTATATCCCGTTTCTACGACAATTGTAAAAATGGTTTTGCTAAAAAAGGCTATCCTAAATTCAAAAATTTCTCAAGGTCTGTAGAGTACAAAACTTCTGGTTGGAAACTAACAGAAGATAAGAAGTTTATCCAGATCACGGATAAAACAGGGATAGGAAAATTAAAGCTAATCGGCACTTTTAAACGTGAGATTCTCGATAAATCCACTATCAAAAGAGTCAGGCTTATTAAACGAGCCGATGGCTTTTATTGTCAATTTGTTTTAGACATTGAAAGAGTAGAACCTTTTGACTCTTCAGGAAAAGAAGTAGGGATTGATTTAGGTTTAAACCATTTCTTAACTGACTCTAATGGGGATAAAATTGATAACCCTCGGTTTCTTCGTCAAGCAGAAAGACACTTGAAAAAAGCACAGCGTAAACTCTCAAAAAAGAAAAAGGGAAGTCAGAAAAGGTTAAAACAGAAATCTAAAGTAGCTCGCCTTCATCTAAAAGTTTCTAGACAACGTAAAGATTTTGCCGTCAAGACAGCAAAAGCGTTAATCCAATCTAACGATTTGGTAGTCTATGAGGACTTGAAGGTGTCCAATATGGTGAAAAATCCTAAGCTTGCTAAATCTATTTCAGATGCAAGCTGGTCAATGTTCACCGATTGGCTAGACTACTTTGGGAAAATACACGGGAAGTTTGTGGTAGCGGTGAACCCACAATATACTAGCCAACAATGTTCTGATTGTGGCAATATTGTCAAGAAAACATTATCTGTAAGAACACATATTTGTTCTTGTGGGTGTGTCTTAGATAGAGACGAAAACGCCGCTATAAACATTCTTGCACGGGCAAATACTGTCGGGCGGACAGAAATTCAAGCCCTTGGACAGGCCGACCCACTGTCTATTAGGTGAAAGCCTAATAGATAACGCAACTGGATGAACAGGGAATCCCTCGCATGAGTGCTTCGGGGAGCGTCAAAGCCAAATACTCACATCAACTTTTAACACCTGTCCTAATAGTAATAACCATTTTAATTGAGTCATCGGCCAGGGACAGGAAACATCTATTGAATTGGACTGCAAACAATTAGGAACTAGACGATCATGGAAATAATAATAGTATAATTCCTGAGAGCGATCGAGGGATAATCCTAGCTTTAATTGTTGGCTAACTTCAATTAAACGGGTGATTAAGCGGGCATCCTCCTCCGCCGTTAAAGGATCGCCATCGTCTAATAATTTCCCAAGAGATTGCCAGAGCAAACTTTCTAAGGTTTGATGCGCTTCAGGAATATTTAATTGACAGTGTAAATGATTGGCTTCCTTCGCAATAGCCAATAATTGATCGAGATTATTTTCCGTTGCTTGCCGCTGCTCAAAATCTTTTTCTAGGGCATTAATCACCTGTAAACAACGGTGAGAAATGGCAATATCGGCCGCTACCTGTAACTCTGCAGGTACGGGCAGATCATCTCGTTGGAAAGCCGCTAAAATGCCGTAATTATCCCGATAAACTTGGGTATATAATTGATCGAGACGTTTTTTAGTTTCGGCTGTCACCTTCTGCATGATCCGGTGTCTTTCATCGGCAAAAAGATGGGGTAAAGCAAAAAAGTTTTCTCCCAATCCGCGCCCCATTTCTACAATCATGGTCGAAACACTGGCCTGTTGTAAAGATTCAAAGAGATGATCCTTAAGATTGGTATAGACTAAGCGACCGTTAAAAGGTTGAATGCAGCAGTAAAAATCCCAACCTCCTAAATGTAGAACAGCAAAGACAAAATGTTCACTTTCTTGGGTAATTTCCGAGGTTAATTCCACCTGTCCCACTGCTAAAGTTAAAGACCCGATCGCTTGTTTTTGATAATCTAATTGACGGGTATTGTAACAATAAATCCGATGATGACCGGGATAATTGGTAAATAGGGAACTAATGGCGTAATGGGCCGCCACCCGTTCCAAATCCACCCGCGCAGAAGTGACCAATTGTCGATAGACATCGGCCCCATCTTGATATAACTTAACGTTACTGGGAGCGAAAGCTAGACGACTGAGGAAATTCATTTCTAATTGAATTCCGGCCACTTCTCCAGCTAATTCCAGGGACCGGCCAGCATACCTCAAAATTTGCGTACCTTCAGGTCGAGAAATTTCCTCAAAAAACCAGCCACAACTGGTAAACATCAATAAAGCTTGTCTTTGCATTTCTAATAAACGCAAAGCATCGATTTTCTCGCTTTTACTCAGGTTGCGACTTTGATGCACAGCCAGGAAATGTTCGATCGCGTCTGGGGATCGATCTAAAATAACTGCAATGTAGTCATCCCTTGTCTGCCAAGGATCGCGGAAAAATTCCTGTCCCTGAATCTCATAGACCTTAATTAACTCATCTCTGAGCCAATTTAGGGACTCCCGCAGGGGTTTACGCCATTTTTGCTGGTAATTTCCCCCTCCCCCGCAACCACAGTCATCCTGCCAACGATTTACGCCATGGACACAACTCCATGCGGTCACGGGTTTTAATTCCACTTCCCAAGTCGGGGGGCAAATACTGAGATAATGGGCGAAATTGGTGACTGTCCAGCCGTTTTTAGGGAAAGATTCCGTAAAAGCATAGCTAAGACACTTCTCTGTCCCCTGTTTGTGGTGGCCGAAGGTTTCCCCATCGGTAGCGACGCTGATTAACTGGGAGGGACGATGATCCCCTTTAATTGCTTGTCCCAGACGACCGACGAGAAAATCACTGCTGGCTAGGACATCATTAAAGCCCATATCGCGAGAAATTGGACCATCGTAGAAGAAAATATCCAGATAACGACCATCGGGGATGTAACAGCGATAGGGACGGGTGGGATCGATTTGACCTCCGGCCACCGCGTGCCATTGGGGATGGGGATCATGGTCGCTAGGGAAAGGACGACAGCGCAGGGCCTGGGAAGGGGCTAAAATGGTGAATTTAATCCCTTCATCGATTAAAGCTGTCACTGTGGCTAAATCAATGGCTGTTTCTGCTAACCACATTCCTTCGGGATCGCGACCGAAACGATGCTGAAAATCGGCTTTTCCCCAACGAATTTGGGTGTATTTGTCCTGTTTGTTGGCTAGGGGCAGAATGATATGATTATAGACCTGGGCGATGGCGTTACCATGACCGTTTAAGCGTTGACAACTTTTTTGATCCGCTGTCAGGATGCGTTGGTAAACTTCGGGATCATGGTATTGCATCCATGACATGAGGGTGGCCCCGATGTTAAAGCTGAGATATTCGTAGTTATTAACTATTTTGATCACTTCCCCCCGGTCATTGTAAATACGCGCAAAAGCATTGGCACGATAACACTCGTGATGGATGCGTTCATTCCAATTGTGGAAGGGATGGGCGCTCGGCTGCCGTTCAATTCTGTCTAGATAGGGATTTTCTCGCGGTGGTTGGTAAAAATGTCCGTGAACCGTGATATAAACTCCGTGAGCGGTTTTCAGGGGATCAACCCCCGTATCGGTATAGGAATAAAAGGTTGTAGAAGGATTTTCAACAAGATAAGTCATAGAAATGCCTAGAAAATCGGTTTTTTTGAGCGAAAATAGCTGTAGAATGTAGCGACCTGATGTTTAAAAATACTGAAAACCTTGCCGTTTTTTACGGCCTTGAGGTCACAATATCACATTTTATTTTCCTAGCAAAGCTAAGGTTAACAATTCGCAACTTCTCTAGACACAGCACAAAGTAATACTAAATTTTGTGACAAAATCTAGCTTTTTCGGGTAAGCTGTTGACTATCTGGCTTACTGACCATCCTTTGCAATCAGCATTCTACCCTAGGAGAGACGCAATCGCTGCCGCCCAAAAAGCGATCGCAATTACCCAAAAATTGCTTATTCCAAAAATGATCGTCCCCTGCATTCCTATCCCAAGCAATGGCAGTTTTAAAGTTTAATCAACAAGATGACGGCGATTACCTTGAGCCTAGTCATAATGAAATTTACAACTGATAATAATAATTTCTGTTTCTGTAATTTTATAAACTAAGCGATGTTCATCATTAATGCGTCTTGACTAATAACCCTTGAGTTGATGTTTTAAGGGTTCGGGTTTACCGATTCCAGAGAAGGGATGGCGCAATATGTCGTCAATTAAATCAACGATTTTTTTATGGAGTTTTTTGTCTTCTATAGCCCATTCATTGAATTGTTTAAAAGCTTTCGGATCAAATACTATATTTTTCACGCCATTCTTTTGTGGTGATTGTCACTAAGTTTTCTTTATTTTCTATTCTGTCAATAGCTTCCGATAATTGACGCTGATTGGCTTCTGTTGAAAGAAGATATTCAGTTGTATCGGGTTCAGAATCAGATACTAAAATAATAATATCCACATCCGTTCCTTCTTCTAGTTCCGTAGAATAAAGCTCTATTTTTCCTTCTCTGCCAACAATTCCTTTCTGTTTAATCGCTCTAATCATGATTTTTTTCTCTTAAGATGTCAAACAATTATGGCTATTATATCAAAATCAGCATGAGTTAGAACTGATGACAAGAAAAGCGATCTGCTACGCAGTGCCTTCGGCATCGCACCTCGTCATCACAAAAAACGATCGCTATCTCCGAAGGATTGACTCTCCCAATAATGATCGCCTCTTTACCATCTATAAAGCGATCGCCTTTGATCATCAATGTTTGTGACGAG
>SFAU01000090.1 GCA_007096045.1 Microcystis novacekii Mn_MB_F_20050700_S1
AACAAACCCTATTTTTGGACGGGAGCTTATTTTGTGGCTAGTTGTGGCGGCGTTACCGTCGAACAACTAAAAAAATACGTCGAGAACCAAAACTCCCCGAAAGTGGAAACGCTACCGCGTTAGTTTTATTCTGGTCGCGAGATAGGGGTCAGGGATTGGGTAGCTTTTTCAGTGATCAGTAAACACCGCTTACCGATCACCGATAACTTAATTATTGGCCATTACCCAATTAACTAGAGTGCGGACGGGAAAACCGGTAGCCCCGGAATTATTCACTCCATTTTCCTTATCTGACCAGACCGGTCCTGCGATATCTAGGTGGAGCCAGGGAGTATTATTAATGAATTGCTTCAAAAATAAAGCCGCTGTAATGGAACCGCCTGGACGCGGGCCGGTGTTTTTCATATCGGCAATTTGAGACTTCAGTCCCTCGAAATATTTTTCTTCTAGGGGCATTGGCCAGAATTTTTCGCCGGCTAATTTAGCGGCCTCTTGGAGTTGAGCAGCGAGACTCTCATCGCTACTCCATAAACCGGCGATATCGTCCCCCAAAGCGACGACACAGGCCCCGGTTAAAGTGGCTAGATCCACGATCGCATCCACCTCTAATTTTTCCGCAAAAACCAAGGCATCGGCCAGGGTTAATCGTCCCTCGGCATCGGTGTTATTAACTTCAATAGTTTTGCCGTTAGAAGCGGTTAAAATGTCCCCGGGGTGCATAGCGCGACCACTAATCATATTTTCTGTAGCTGGACAGATAAAGTGTACTTCCACTTCTGGCTGTAATTGGGCGATCGCCTTGGCTGCGCCTAGGGTGGCGGCACCACCTCCCATATCCATTTTCATGGTTTCGATGCCGCTGCCGGCCCCTTTAATATTCAAACCGCCGGAATCAAAGGTTAAACTTTTGCCGACGATTGCTAGTTTCCGTTTCGGGGTTCCTTGGGGTTTATAGATTAAATGAAGGAATTTTGGGGGAATATCCGAGGCTTTGGCCACTCCTAGGAAGGCTCCCATACCCAAGCTTTCGCATTCTTCCTGTTCCAGAATTTTGAGACTTAATCCGTATTCGGCGGCAATTTGCGAGGCGGTTTCTGCCATGGTCAGGGGGGTGACGGTGTTAGCGGGAGCATTGACTAATTCTCTGGCCAAAATCACTCCGGAACAGATTTGCTCGGCCTTGGCGATCGCAGATGCTTGCTCTCCTAAACCCAATAACTCGACGGTTTCTAATTTGGCTCCTTTTTCCTCTTTAGTGGACTTGAAGCGGGTATCCTGATGATTGGCCAGCAGCAGCCCTTCCGTGATTGCGACCGCAGTGGCGGACTGATCGCCCACTACTGGTAAACTGATGGCCAGAGCTTGGCTTTTTTGTTGTTTGGCCAGACGAGCGATCGCAGATGCCGCTAGACGCAGGGTTTGCAGGTCGAAATCAGTAGTTTTTCCCAATCCCACCAGGATTAATTTGCGAATCGGACCACCACCACCTAGACGAGTCGCCGCACTGCTGCCTAATTTTCCCTCGAATTCCGTCTCGGAGATGAGTTCCTCTAGGGTTCCCCCCAGTTTATCGTTCAATTCTGCCAATTCTCCTGCAATCTCTATGGCTCCTTCTGGTAAACCTAGGGCTAAAGTATCTCCTGTCCAAGTAAGGAGCGAGGTGTCAGTCGATCGAATATCCATTCTTTATCTCGATAATTCTTTGCAAATTGCTTCTATTAATCACTATACTGTAAGCTCTATCAGTTATCATCGATCACCTATTTAGGTTGAGTGACTCCCTGTCAAGAATCAAGGTCTAGCCAAAATCAATATCTAAAAATGTCGGGATCACGACCCTCTCTTTTCAAATCACTAGATAAATAGTTAGCGGTTGGCAAGAGAGTTTCTCTCGCCATTAAGATAACTGCTATAATGTATTCGCCCACTCTAAGTGGTCGAGCAAAATTAAAGTTAACCGTGAGGCAAGGAAATCCCCCATAAGAAATAGTCAAGGCTCTCAGCTTTATTAATGTTTCTTAATACAAACGTATTTGTTGAGAAGGTTTCCGAGCAAATATGATGTGTAAACTGATTAGGCATCGTCTCTGATTCCTGATCCTGACTGGGGATAACTGCCATGGGTTCTACTACTTAGAAAAAAATTATCAAGTTTGTATTGATAACTCAAGGAGAAATTTTTATGGAAATATCTCGTCCTAATCAAGCAGAATTAACCGCCGAAGAACAACAGGAACTAGAAAAGTTGCGAGCTATTATCGAACAGGCTAGTGTTGATGGCGTGATCACTCAAGGGGAAAGGGAAAGAATCGCTCTAACTATGAGGTCTGATGGTAAAGTAACCCTGGAAGAATTACAGTTAGTCAGAACTTTAATTACCGAAAAAGTGAGCAAAGGGGAATTAGTTCTTGATTATCTTTAAACTCTGAAAAATCAGATAAAAAAAAGACGGGGTGAAAACCCCGTCCTATTTGTTAAGAATTATGACAAATCCTTGACTTGTGATACTAATTGTGCTACCACATCTTGAGCGCTACCAAAGAGCATAAAGGTTTTAGGATTGTAGAATAATTCATTTTCTACCCCGGCAAAACCCGATCGCATACTGCGCTTAATCACGATCGTGTGCTGTGCCTTATCCACGTCGAGAATCGGCATTCCATAAATCGGACTAGCTTTATCGTGACGGGCAGCGGGATTAACCACATCATTCGCCCCAATAATTAACGCCACATCGACGCGCTCAAACTCAGGATTAATATCATCCATATCGTAGAGTTGCGGATAGGGAACATTAGCTTCGGCCAATAATACATTCATGTGACCGGGCATTCTTCCCGCCACGGGGTGAATAGCATATTTCACCTCAACGCCATTTTTTTCCAACTGTTCAGCCAATTCTCGCACTGCGTGTTGTGCTTGAGCCACTGCCATGCCGTAACCGGGTACAATCACCACAGAACGAGCATAACCGAGCATCATTGCCCCTTCTTCTGAATCGATCGCATGAACCGATTTATCAAGGCTAGAAGTGGCGCTCGCTCCGCCACCGGCATTAGCACCTGTACCAAATGCCCCAAATAGTACACTAGCCAGCGATCGATTCATGGCTTTACACATAATCTGAGTCAGGATAATCCCCGACGCACCCACCAAAGCGCCGGCGATGATCAGCATACTATTCATCAGGATAAAACCGACTACACTAGCGGCAATCCCCGAAAAAGAGTTTAAGAGCGAGATAACCACGGGCATATCGCCGCCGCCGATGGGAAGCACGAATAAAGCCCCGAAAATTAGGGAAAGTGCCACCAAGGTCAGGAAAACATCGATCGAGGTGGGATTGAAAAAGAGATAGACACTACCCCCTAAAAAGGTGAGTAGCAAGAGAATGTTAAAGGGTTGCTGGAAAGGAAAAGTTACGGGCGCGCCACTGATTAATTCCTGTAATTTGGCAAAAGCGAGGACACTACCGGTAAAAGTGACACCCCCGATTAATACACCCAAAATAGCGATCAGTATCGAGTCAAAGGCAATATTTTCCCCACTTTGCAGTAAACGCCAGTATTCGCCAATGGCAATTAAAGCACTAGCAGCGCCGCCTAAACCGTTAAAAATCCCCACCATTTGGGGCATAGCTGTCATCGGGACTTTTTGCGCCGAAACTAAGCCGATAATTGAACCAATCACCAACGCTACGGCGATTAAACCATAGCTGAGGATTTCTTGATTGATTAAGGTGGCAATAACGGCGATTAGCATCCCGATGGCAGCCAGAAAATTGCCTTGACGAGCGGTAGCGGGGGAAGATAATTGTTTAAGACCGATGATAAATAAAATGGCGGCGAGTAGATAGGATAACTCGATCCCTGTGATCAGGGCATTATTCATGATTTAGCCTCTTTTTTCTTGAACATTTGCAGCATTCGATCGGTAACGACAAAACCACCGACCACGTTAACCATCGCCAAAATAACGGCAATTAACCCTAAAATTACGGTTAATTCGTGCCAATCCGTGCCTCCGGCGATGAGGAGCGCACCGACAACGGCGATACCTGAAATTGCATTCGCTCCCGACATCAGGGGTGTATGGAGAGTGGGAGGAACTTTATTGATCACCTCGAAACCGACAAAGGAAGCGAGGACAAATACCACTAAAGCGGTTAAAAGTTGGGCAGTCATGGGTTAAGGAAATAGGGGATGGGGGATAGGGGATAGGGGTTAGGGGATGGGGGATAGGGGATAGGGGTTAGGGGATGGGGGATAGGGGATGGGGGATGGGGGATAGGGAGAAAAAGCTGATAGCTAAAAAGCGGATAACTGTTCACTGAGGGCGGATTTAATGCGTTGGTTGCGGATTTCGCCAGCGTGGGTGACACAGGTGCTATCAATGATGTCATCGGCAAAATCGAGGTTTAAACTGCCGTCTTTGCTGACTAAAAGCTGTAGCAGCATTTGCAGGTTTTTGGCGTACATCTGGCTGGCATTGGTGGCCACTGTGGCAGGAAGATTAACGGCTCCGACGATTTTTACCCCATTTTCGATGATTTCTCGTCCCGGTTGGGTGTAGGCGCAATTTCCGCCCTGTTCCGCCGCTAAATCAACGATTACCGACCCCGCTTTCATGGTGGCGATCATTTCTTTGGTGACTAGCAGCGGGGCTTGTTTCCCCGGGACTTGGGCGGTGGTGATCACCACATCAGCCCGCTTAATTGGTTCGGCCAAGGCTTGACAAATGCGCTCCTGTGTGCTAAGAGAAACCTCTTTGGCGTAACCGTTATCGGCGACGGTATCTTCTTCTAGGGGCATTTCAATAAATTTCGCCCCGACACTCTGCACTTCTTCTTTGACTTGGGGACGAATATCAAAAGCCTCCACCACTGCCCCCAAACGGCGGGCGGTGGCGCAAGCTTGCAATCCGGCAACTCCTGCCCCCAATACCAGCACTTTGGCTGGGGCGATCGTACCGGCGGCGGTAGTCATCATCGGGAACATTTTCGGCAGCTGCACGGCGGCGAGGAGTACTGCTTTGTAACCGGCGAGGTTAGCCTGAGAGGAGAGGGCATCCATACTCTGGGCGCGACTACTGCGGGGAATTAATTCCATGCTCAAAGCGGTGATTCCGCGATCGGCTAATTTGGCAATGCGCCGGGGTTGACGCAGGGGATCCAGAAAGCCGATGAGGATACCACCATTTTTCAGGCGATCGATCTCGCTATCGCTAGGAGGGACGACTTTGAGAATAATATCGGCAGTTTCATAGATATATTCGCTGTTTTCGCTCAGGGCGGCTCCCACGGCACTATAGGCACTATCGGCAAAGTTGGCACTAATTCCCGCCCCATTTTCGACAATTACCTCAAATCCCGCCTTGACTAAACGGGCGACGGTATCCGGCACTAGCGCCACCCGCGCCTCGCCTTGGTCACTTTCTTTGATTACGCCGATTTTCATGGCTGGGTTTCTCCTTAATAAGTCCTTCTCTTGTCTTATGCTATTAGGGTAAGGGTTTCGTTAAATGCGATCAATCCCCTGGGATAATTTCGAGTCAAAATTGCTTTTCACTTCCATCCTAGCTATCCTCACCTTTCTGGCTCTTTTTCGGGCTAAATCTTAGGATTATCTTCAGAATTAAAGGGTTTGGAGCGCCATTGTTTGGAATTTTTTTATAATGATGAGGTACAATTTTTTTGTTATGGGGAATGCTGGAATAGTTAACAGTAGCCGCTCTTCGGTCATAGATACCAGATTAAGCTATACTTCATCTTTATGATAAAGGCTGTAAGCTATTTCTCAATTCTGCCTGACCGAGATTATAAACTAATAAATTGCCTCGATTCTTTCTGAGGTTTTGACAAAAAAACTATTGTACTATCCATTAAGAAATTATCTTAAAGTTTCTAAAATTAATGACAAAGGTAAATCGAGGACTTGAGCAATTTGTTCGGCAGTTAGCCCTACTTGCACCAGTCTGGGAACGGTTTCTAGTTTTGCTTCTTTTAATTTTTCTTCAATCAACAAGTTTTCGGTTTCAATTATATCAGAATTATCCATCGCTAAGTTTTCAGGAGATTGAGGAGAGTTGGGACAAAAATTAAGTTTGTCAATTTGTCCAGAATTAACCAAGTTATTGCTACTATTAGTAATTATTAATCTTTCAATTGCTGAGCGAACATTTGATTTGTTTAAATCTTCGCCTAATGCTTCTGAGAGAATGTGCCAAAGTTCATAGGCTTTATCTCTAGCATGACCTTCACTGCATTTATAATCTTGGGCGATTTGAGCATATTTATAACCATTAAAAACGCTTTTTAAAATCCCCAATTGTAAAGTGTCTAGGTGTTTTCCTGTTTGCCTAAAAACCACCTCATCAATAAGTTTAAAAATCTCTTGAGTATCCATGTTAATGACTTGTGCGCTTTCAGCTAGATTACCGTTATTATCCGTTATTATCCGACATTTGTAAAGAGACTCAACAAAAATACCGACAATTTCCGTTGTTTACCGTTTAGTAACTAGCCTTTAATCAATAAAAAAATGAAGAATTAATTAAAGAACATATTGATAGTCGATCCAAATGTTATTCTCACATCAGTCGGATAGACTAAAAACATCAAATGAAAGTAGAGTATTAAATATGGCAAAAATTAATGGTATTCAATTACCTACTGACTTAAGTGATAGCTTAGGTGGCACTCCTGAAGAAGCTGCCAAGGTCTTTTTATCTGCTGCAAGTAAAGGTTTAGCTAAAGTTATTGCTGATGCACTTGTGGATGCAGTGGGAGAAACCATAGGAGATGGTGCCGCTCCTGATTGGACAAAATTAATTACAGGTGCTGCAATTAATCTAGACTGGGAAACACCTCCTAAGACTCTTCCTCAGAGAATAGTTGCTTTTGCTCAGACGGGGGAAGATGCTCTAGGTCGTGTGTCTGTTGGAATTTCTATTAGTGCTGAGTTTTAGAATCACTGTTCTAAGGATAATCAAGAGTAACAAAGTTATGCTTCTGAGTTACTCTTTTTCCAATTACTTTATATCACTACCAAAAAAAATCGATGCCTTTAAGAGTTGAACAAGGAAAGCCGATCATTTTACAAGCAGCAGCTTTTGTCAGCGATGATACCCTAGGGCAAGCAACTAGAGTTAACAAAATCACTTGGATTAAACAAGAACAAACCCAATGGTGTTGGGCTGCTTCAATGCAGATGGTTTTTCAGCAAAATGATGACATCACAACACAGCAATGTAACCTTGCCAATGTTGCTTTTGAATTAACAGGTTGTTGCAGTTCACCCAATAGTTCATTATGCAATAAACCCTTGCCAATTCTTAATATTGCTCCTATGTGGGTAAGGTATAGTTTTAATCCAATTTATATTAATGGTTTGATTGAATTTACCACCTTACAAACTGAACTTGATAATCAACGTGCAGTAGAAATCGGTTTTAAATGGAATGGAGGAGGGGGTCATGCAGTTTTAGCAGTCGGTTGGGATATAATTGATTCAGTTCCCCAGGTCATCATTTATGATCCTTGGCGAGGTGAACTAATTATTCCCTACGATCGAGTTAAAACTGCCTATGGCGAAGGTCAATGGCGATGGACATGGATTAATATTAGGAGATAAACTAAAATGGCACATTTTAAAACCTTACCCGATGACGTTTTAACTCAGTTACAAAGAAAAGTAGGTTTTAGCTTGTCTAGAATAACTGAGTCTCTCGGTGCAGTTTCCCCTGCTTTGCATGAAAGTGTAGATGTCTGGAATCTACCCGCAAATGCAGTGGTTGAACCGACAAACGATTTAACCCGTTTAGCTCATCCATCAGGGCAATGGCATCTGCAAGTAAAATCAGATAATACCCCGATCGCCTACGCTCGCTCTAGTAGCCTTGGCAGTGAACCTACAGATTGGTCTGTGGATGGAATTTTTCAATCGGAATTAGCAGAAAAATTCGATCAAGCTATTAGCTGGATTGATGAAAATATCCCTGAAGAAAATATCATAGTCAGATTATTAGTGATTCCAGCTTATCAAACCCATGCTTTATGGTTGATTGACGAAAGTAACATCAATAATCAAAAAATTCTTGTTATTGATGCTCCTCTTGAATATGGCTTTAATTTACCGCCCAAGATCGATAAAACTCAAGAAATAGAGCAATTTCTTAACCAACTACGCTCGGTTAAACACGCTGAAGGATTAACGGAATAGGGTGGATAATTCTGCTCGGCAAAACCTAATCAGATGTTTAATATCGACATCGACAAAGCTGCTCTTGTCTAGTAATAACAACAGGGATAAGCTGCCCGCGTATTTGCTTGTTGAGATGATGCAGGAGGCAACACCCCCCAACCCCCCCTTGCCCCTAGGGTTGATTCATAAGACCTCTTGCATAAATCCGAAAACAAACGATAGAAACAATAATGGGAGGGACTTTCAGTTAATTATTTATTAGTAGTTGATAATCTTCAAAAATGTTGCTGTACAAGGATCGACTCATAGTAGGGTTAATTCATAGTAGGGTTGATTCATAGTAGGGTTAATTCATAGTAGGGTTAATTCATGGTAGGGTTAATTCATGGTAGGGTTGATTCATGAATCAACCCTACCCTTGCCCCCCGACGGCGGTTAAAATGCGTCTTAGCTTATTCCCTATCTCAACGACAAAATTAATAAATAGAGACGTACCATAGATAGTACGTCTCGACAATCTCCAAGTTTTACAGTTCTTTTAACTTCGATCGCAATTCCTCTAATTCCGCATCCACTGCCGAATCCCTGACGGTGGTTGCTTGGGGTAAAGTGGGTTGACTAGAAGTTGTACCGGGTAATGCTCCCCCGGACATTTGTGCTTTTAGCAGTGCCAATTCATCATCCACATCGCTACCCGATTCTAGTGCAGCGAATTGACGTTCCATGTCGCTACCAGTGATTTCACCGATCGCTTGACTACGGGCCTCTATCTGCATAACTTTTTCTTCCATGCGCTCAAAAGCGGACATGGAACTACTGGTATCGATACTGCCGAGGGTTTTTTGGATTTCTTCGTTAGCTTTTGCGGCTCTGGAGCGAGCTACTAACATATTTTTCTTGGTTTTTGCCTCAGAAATCTTACTTTCGAGCGCAATCAAGTTTTTTCTCAGACTTTCTACCTGTACCGTTTGCTGATCCAGTTGATTTTTGAGAATGGCGGCGGTTTCCGTGAAATCTTTCTTGCGTTTAAGAGCTTCCCTGGCGAGGTTTTCATCCCCTTTAGAAAGGGCTAATTTGGCTCTTTGTTCCCATTTAACCGCTTCTGACTGGTCTTTGCTGTATTTTTGTTCTGTTTGTCGTTGTTCAGCGATCGCTCTAGCGACCGCTTGACGTACCTGTACTAGATCCTCTTGCATATCACTGACAGCTTGTTCCAGCATTTTTTCTGGATCTTCAGCCTTGCTCACCATATCATTGAGGTTAGCTCGGACAACTCGGCTAAGGCGATCGAATAAACCCATGACGCTCTTGTTCCTCTCGGTGTGTACTAAATCAGTTAACTGTTCTTAAAATTTCCCATGTTGCCTAACGGCTTATTCTCCAATATAAACCACGGGAGCTAGGTTAGGGGATAGGGTATTAGGGTATTAGGGTATTGGGGTTTTAGTCTCCCATCTCCCCATCACCCATCCCGGTTTTCTTGTCTCAACTTGAGTAATTCCGCTTCAATTTGTTTTTGTCCCTCTAAATCTTGGAATTGTCGCTCTAAGGGGTCTTTATACTGGATTAAATCGGCTTGGGATTCGGCTTCTAGGACTTTTGCTTCTAATTTCTCGAAAATAGTCCCCATCTGACTGCTGTTCAAACTGCCCATAATTTCTTGGGCTTTTTGACTGGCACTCGCCGATCGCAATCTGGCCAGATAAAGGCTTTTTTGTGCTTTCATCTCAGCATATTTGCGTTCAATTGTCAAGAGTTCTTTCTTTAACTTTTGTATAATAGCCGTTTGTTGTTGCAGGGAGGTTTGTAGGGGGGCGATCTGACTTTGATAGGTTTGCCATTGGCTGAGAGCTTGACGGGCGAGTTCCTCGTTACCGTGATGTAGGGCTAATTGGGCGCGTTCGTGCCAAGTTTGGGCCGCTTTTTCCTGTTGTTGTCGTTGGCGCTCGGTGCGTTTCTGGGTAGCGACGGCTGCCGCCAGGGCTTGTCGCATTTGGATCAATTCCCCTTCCATCTCCAAGATCGCCTTTTCCAGCAGTTTTTCTGGATCTTGATTTTCCTGAATCAGACTATTGACTTGGGCGCGAATTGCTTGGCCCATGCGATCAAACAAACCCATTGCCGTCCTCCCGATACCAACCCTAATAGTTTACCGAAGTGCCGCTCCTATCAATAATGATAGAACTAGGGACGGGGGACTGGGAGGGATCGGCTGTTTCTGAAGGTGCCAGACTACTGGGAGAGGGAGAAGGGGATACTTGTAATTCTGGCGGTAACTGTTTCATTAACTCCGTGGCATCCTGTCGGTTTTGATTAGCCAGACGACGGGCTTTTTCCCGTTGAAAAAAGGGTAAATTAGCGGGTGATTCTTCTCTTTGGCGCAATTCCTCTAACATTCGTTCGTTAATGATCGCGGTCGAGGGTGCAGGGGTGACTTGGGGCGGTGGTGGCGGGGGTGCGGAAACTAGGGAAGATACTGGCGGGGTACTGGGGGGAGTGGGGGCGATGGGTAAAGATTGCTTGATCTTACTGACGGGTAATTGATGGGCCGGCATCAGGGACGGTGGCGGATTCGGGGGTAAGAGGGTATTAGTCGGATTTATGGCGGTGGGGGGACTCTGAACCACTGCTGGGGCGGGAATATTAGCGATCAGGCTAGTTTTCAGGGGAGGAGCGGGAATATTAGCGATCGGACTGGTTTGAGGAGTTTTCTGCACTGGACGAGCGATCGCTATCAATCGATCGAGGTGACGGGAGTTATTTTGGCGCTGCCCCAGCAGGGAATTCTCAGCTTTCCTCGGTGTGGGAGGGGTGGTGGTTAACCATTGATTGAGACTGAGGAGACTATTAGCAATTAAAAAGATCACCATTGCTCCGACACCCCAAGGGGTAAAAAAGACATCTTTAGCTGGGGGATAGACTTTAATGATAGAAGCTTCTAGGTGTTCTGGTTCCTGAGCGGGATCAATGGCTGAACTGGATTGATGGACGATCGAGAGAGGCAAATCTTGGGAGGATGGGGATCGATCAGATTTCATGACGGTATTATAAGGTTATGCTGAAAAGTTAGCAGGTTTTTTCGTCCTAGTCTAACGTGGTATTCTCTAGATTTTCCCTATGTCTTTACATTCTCTTGCCAAAATTTTGGCGGTTATTACTCAACAGGCGGGTTGGGAAGAATATCGCCACTATGATCAAGTGCTGCAATTATGGCCAAAAATTATTAATCCCCGTCTGCTCGAACAAACCCGGCCTTTTTCCCTTGCTCGCGGGGTTTTATCGGTGGCTACCAGTAGCGCCGCTTTAGCACAGGAATTGTCTTTACAACGCTATAGCTTATTAAAACGGCTTAATAGTCAGTTAGAGACTCCCCTGAGCGATATCCGCTTTGCTGCTGCCCGTTGGCAGCAAGATAGTCAGTTCATTCCGCTAGAAGCGATCGCGCCTAATTCCCTGAGAGATCATCCTAGTTATGTTATCCCGGAGAAACCGCCAGAAAATCCCCAGCAACCAGACAGTTTAGAGACTTGGAGCCAGAAAATACTTCACCGAACCCGATCCTGGCCAATTTGCCCTCGTTGTCAGTCTCCCACTCCCTCCGGAGAGCTTGAGCGTTGGCAATGTTGTGCTTTTTGTTTTGCCCAGTCGGGCGGGGTAAAAGATGCAATTTTTTTATAGTATTGTGGAAAGAGTGGTTTTGAGTCAGGAATCAATTGGCCGATCTTTTCTGTCTTAATTGAACCTGTATTCATCAATACTATCCAGCTAAGGCTTGATCCCCGTTCTGTTATTGCTGATACTAGACCCAATAACCTCGGCCACAACTGAGTTGAACTCTTCAGTTTTGAGACAGTGCTGCTTTTTGCAAAGTAACTATTAAAAGATTCTAAAAATAAAATTTTTTTTGGGGATCACTAGAAACTATATGGCATATCAGTTCTAGCTGTGGTAGTCAGGAAAATACCCTTGGCACGGGGTAGGACAATATTACACAGAGCAAAAAGAGAGTCATCCTTTAGTGGGAGCATCTCACCTTTGCAATAAGTAGAAATGCTTAATGAGATCAATAAAAAAGTTAAAAAAGGCAACCATTTAGATAAGCACAGCGATGACGAAGGACTTGCGGTACATTACCAGA
>SFAU01000091.1 GCA_007096045.1 Microcystis novacekii Mn_MB_F_20050700_S1
CGAGGTCAAAAAGGCCATTCCAAATAACGGATTTCACCGCTTTCTCATAAAAGGCGCACGCGAGTGGTTTGCAAAACATCCCTTCAGTCCACCACCCTTTATCAAGTGGTAATGCGATCGCTGATGGCGTAGGATGGGTTAGGGATGATTAAGGCGATCCCTTGTGGGCATGGCCAAATCACCAATAACATCAGCTAAAATCATTGAACTCACGGTGCGCTCATTTCTCAAACCGAAAATAAGATGCGCTTACCCTGTTAAATCAATATATTCAGTTTGTATTCGTTTATTCTTGATTAGTATTCTAAAATACGGACATTTCCCATTTACTGATAAATCTTTATCATCATTCCCTTTCCTAAATTTAATTATTTCAAATTGGTCGGGATTGAATTTATGTAAAAATGTTATTGGTACACCCATAACCCCCTTGAAGTCTAAGGGAATGTCTTGGGTTTTATTGACATTAATTCCATCATAATTGTCATATTTTGGATATGCAGCTTCATTGCCAAAATATCTTTTTGTGAGAGCTATATCTTCCTGTCGTTTTGATGTGTCTAAGTTTGTTAACCATAAACAATTATTTGGAGAAACTATTCTATTTCCAGAATTGTCAATACGAGCCTCTGTTCCATAAAGTTGATAGTGTTCGGGAACAATGAAACCAGAAATACCTCTACCAAGATTTATTCCTAACCAGGCTTTGTTTTCTTTAATTAGTTTGAAAATTTCTTTATAGGTTATTGCATTAATATTGCCAATTATCAAAAACTTTTTGTCGTATTTAACTAATTGAGCTACATATTCTCTGAATAATGAAAATGGGGGATTAGTAACAACAATATCGGACTTTTTTAATAGTTCAATACTTTCAAAACTACGAAAATCCCCATCCCCATTAAAGTAAACAATGTCAGTTGAACTAGGTTTATTTTTTTCTCTCTCTGTACCTGTATATTCAAAGAAAAAACCCTTTTCATCTTCTTCTGTATTAAATAAATCTCTCCCTTGTTCTCGATAACAAGATGTTATTATTTTTTTTAGACCTAATTTTTGGAAGTTTGAGGCAAAATACTTAAAAAAGTTACTAATTCTGGGGTCATCGCAATTGCAATAAACTACTTTATTTTCAAAATGACTTTTATAATGTTGCAACTCACTTTCTAGATCTGAAAGTTGTGTATAAAACTCGTCACTTTTAAATTTTTTAGCATTTTGCAATAATTTATTTGTCGCATTTCTTACCATTTTTAACCTTTTTTGATTTAATAAATATTTTGTTTTTAGTTATTTACTTTTGGTTATCTAATTAAATATTTCACTGCCTAATACTTGAAGAGAGGTTTTAGAAATTTCAAGCATAATATCAAACATTTTTTTGATAAGTAGGGAGGCACAATTATTTGTAGGACGGGTTAGCGCACTTCGTAACATGATCGGGGGTTGGTTTTCATGCTTCTAACTTCACAGCTGCCATCAATGTGCATGGTGCGTTCCCAAAAAGCGAGCGCTTTGTAGCAGGACTTGCATTAGGGAACGCACCCTACAGCGATAGCGATCTGCATTTGAATTGTTAGGCACTATGCTAGTTGATGTAAACTTTCTTAATCTCATAAACAAACTCTGGCTTGTTAGCGTATTGCAAAGCCCTATCCCATAGTGGGTTTGTACGGTCGTTAAGATTATTTGCAAGAGCCTTTATTTCTGGTGGTGCGTCCTTCCGGAAAAAGTCTTTGTTGCTTCGATTTTTATCGTAGCTTATCCCTGTTATCTTGAATTTCCGTGGTGTTATGTTCTTTGATTTTTGCTGTTCAATGTCCTTATGTGCGGTTTCCCACGTTATAGCTCGTACCATTAAGTAATATCTGCCTTCATCAAATTTGCCATTAATGGTGTACACAGATTTTGATGGATACTGAGGTTTTATCTTTCTCTTATACAAGCCACCTACGACGAATCTGAAATGTAGATTATCCGAGGACATCTCATAACGTCGGCAATCGACAATATCTACCCAATGCTCTTTTGCTTGAGCGAGATGCTTTTTCACAAAGAGAACTGCAAAGGACTCTTCGGTCTTTGCGTATTCAAGGTATTTTTTAAGTAGCTTGTCGTCCATATAACAGTCCTCAGAGTAACGATAGGTGGAAACTTTCGGCATATCACCCCATTTTAGCGCAATCGCCGGAACTTTTCCCCATATCATACCCAAGAGCTTATTAGCCAGATTAAACAACCTCTTTTAAGTGGATTCCTAACAACAAGCTGAAATAAAATAGACTTTTCGGGAAGTGTAGCACTAAGTCTTCAATCCACCCGACAATTAACTAATTTTCGGGGAAAAAGTGCCTAAATTTTGCCACTGATCGCTCCCGTGGCTGGCACTTTTTGAGGACAAAAAAGTCTAAAAGTTTTATCCAACAAAGTTTTTAGCTCTATTCAGCCAACCCTATTTATTGGTGTACTTGCAAATGAAGGACATAATGACCTAAAATCAGTTTATCTGACCATAATTCGTACTCTAGACGCAAATATTCGGGGAAATTATTCCCCTCTAATTGGAGACTACGGGTATAGTTGCGGACGCGAAAAGCGTCACCCGGTTGAGGACTTTCGGCATTTAACCAGTAGCGACTGACACCAAAAACCCCTTGCTCCCAAAAATGACGATAGGCGAATTTTCCCTGGCCCTGCATGGTCATAACCACCCGATTGGCCGAAATTTCTAGCCAAATTAATTTATTTTGCTTATTTTCGGGTTTAAGTGTCTCTATTTCTGCGAGAGCGACTGGTGGTTGATTGAGGAGAAGATGAAACCGGTGGCGATCCTTTTGGTAGAGGGTAGCGGAAGTGTCTAAAGTGGAGAGGATGGGTAGGTCTGTGGAGAGCAGACAGAAGGAAACGGGACGGCGGTGATGGGCAAGCATAGACTAGACTTAATGGTGTCCTTATCTCCACAATAGTGGATTCTCCGCCCACCGCTACCGGCACCGGAAATTTTTTGAGAAAAAATCCAGAAAACACTTGCATTATTGAGGGACTTATGATTATAATTATTAATTGTGAGTAGCTTTCCTCGGTAGCTCAGTGGTAGAGCGGTCGGCTGTTAACCGATTGGTCGTAGGTTCGAATCCCACCCGGGGAGTTAATCAAAAATAGCAGCGGCAATAGTTTCTTATTGCTGCTTTTTGATGTTTTTAACTAAGCTGTTGACTATCTAAATTACTCGTTGAGACTGTCTATGAGATGGGAGCGGGGGTTAGGGAAATGGGGAAATGGGGAATTTCAACTAAAACCCCAACACCCTAAAACCCCAACACCTATCTCCTATATCTTATCTCCTGATACTAAATCCAGTTATTAAAAACTGATTATTTATTCTCCATTTTGCCTTTTGCATGAGTAGAAAACGGGTTTCTCCGAGAAACCCGTTTTCTGTGCGACTACCTAGAGAATTTCAGCGATCGCATTTTCTGGACCGACTAGAGAAATGTAAGGATTTTGAAAATATTTACTGGCTACCGATCGCGCTTGTTCGGGAGTAATCTGATTAATAGAATCGAGGAAAGTGCGATCGAATTCAATCCCCAAACCCAAGCTTTCATACCAACCGTATAATTGAGCGATTTCGGCGTTAGTTTGTTTACCGAGAGCATATTGACCCAATAACTTATTTTTAGCTGACTGTAACTCCTCCTCACTCAAAGTTACTTTATATAACCTTTCTGCTTCCTGACGCAATCCCGACACTGCGATCGCTGTGTTTTGGGGTGCAGTACCCATATAAATTACAAATTGGGAAGAATCGAGACGGGTGGGATAAAAAGAGGAAACATCGTAGGCTAATCCCCGTTTTTCTCGCAATTCCACGAATAAACGACTAGATAACCCATTTCCCAGATAGGTACTCAATAATTTTAAAACGGGATAATCATCCTCTTGTACAGAAGACCCGGGGTATCCTAACATAACGATCGCCTGTTGACTAGCTTGGACGGTAGTTAAACAGGTGGGCTGAAAATCAAAAGCGGCCGGGGGTAAACTAGATAAAGGAAGATCGGGAATTGACCAACTGCCAAAAATTTCCGTCACTGCTTTTACTGCTTGCTCTAGGGTAATACGGCCAGAAAGACTAATCACCAGGTTATCGGGACGGAAAAAGCGACTATGATAGGCCTGCAGATCATCCCGTTGCAATTGCGAAACCGTTGCCTCCGTACCCAATAAAGACATACCATAGGGATGATCGGGGTACATAGCGGCGCGTAATTGATTAAAAGCGACATTAAAAGGCTGTTCCAATTGAGAGCGAATACTTTGACGGGTGAGATTTTTCTCTAATTCGATTTCTGGGGGGGGAAAACTGGGAAAACGAATAATTTCCGCTGCTAGACGCAATATATCTAAAAAATCTTTGGTAACGGTCTTTAAACTAACCACAAAATAATCGGTCCCCGTGTCCGCACTTAAACCGGCCCCCGTGGACTCAACGCGATCGGCAATTTCTAGGGAAGATAACTTTTCTGTACCTTTGGTGAGCAGCACAGCTAACAGACGAAATAAACCCGCTTTTTCGGTTTTTTCCCAACGAGTACCCGCATTTTTGAGAAAAATCCTCCCTGCAACTAACTCCACGGCCGTATTTTCCACCACTAAAAGGGTGATGCCATTTTCTAAGGTTAAGCGGTGAATGGGGGAAGCGGACATCGTTATTCACAGGGTTGCATTACTGTAATAGCATATCGCTCCGGGGAGAGATACTGACGAGCCAGACGCTGTAGATCTGACGGTTGCAAACTTTGGATAACTTGGGGATAGATCGTTGCTAGGTCGGCAGCTCTCAGGGTTTGATAATATCCATAGAGTCCGGCTAATTGGCCCGGGGTTTCTGTGGAGAAAATATAATCGTTAGCTAATAACTGTTGAGTGCGGTGTAATTCTGCGGGGGTGACGGGATGATCGTGCAGATGTTGGATATGTTCACAGATAATAGCTTCAATTGCCGCGGTTTGTGAGCTAGATAGGCAAGCACCGATGGTAAAGAGACTGGAATCTCGTTGCAGGGAAAAATTACTGTTAATATCGAGGACGATTCGCGCTTCTTCCCGCAGCTGTCGCACTAACCGCGAACAGCGTCCCCCGGCAAGAATTACAGAAATCAAGTCTAATCCAAAGGCATCTTCTAGGCGATCGCATCCTGGTCCCATCCATCCCATCAAGAGACGAGAATGTTCTAGGTGGGGTAAATATACTTGGGAACGACGAATTTCGATCAGGGGAGGTTCGGCAACCAATAGATGGGGAGGGGATTCCGAGGGGACGGGAAATTCCCGAAAAGATTGCCGGATAATTTCTAAAGCTGGTTGGGGTTCAATTCCCCCGATAATCGCCACACACATATTTTTTGGTTGATAATAGGTGCGATGGAAACAGCGCATTTGGTTGGGGGTTAATTGCTCTAAACAGGGTTGATCGCCTAGAATAGAGCGTCCGTAGGGATGGTTTTGATAGATACTTCCGCAGAGGGTTTGGTAGGCAATCCAATCGGGATCATCATAACAGGCCCTTAATTCTTCTAAGACTACATCTTTTTCCCGATAGAATTCCTCATCGTCAATCTCAGCATGGAGGAGAATTTCGGCCAGATGGGGTAAGGTATGTTCAATTTGATCCGCACTGGTGGTGAGATAGAAGTGTGCGTAATCGTGACTGGTAGCAGCGTTGGTCATTCCGCCACAATTTTCGATTAAATAGTCGAAGAGTCCGGGGGGAAGTTTTTTTGTCCCCTTAAAGATCATGTGTTCGAGAAAATGGGCCATACCTAACCATGGGTCGGGTTCAGCGATCGCACCTGCTTTCACCCACACATCCACCACCACCACAGGAGTCACGGGTAAATACTGATGAATTACGGTTAAGCCGTGATCTAATTGCCATACCTGAGCGGGAAAAGAACTCGTTTGACACTGCGCTATCGACTTGATCAATGTCCGTTAACCAGATTTTTTGTTAAATTCTATACCTAGGTTATCTTATCTCTTGCCTGTTCAACCATTAAAAAACTTTTGTCATGATTTCTAGATAATTCCCCCAAATATCAGCCTTATCAGTGATCAGTTATCAGTTATCAGTGATCAGATGTGAGTTTTTAGTGAAGAGGATGACAGCCTTTCTCGTAAAGGTGAGGCACAAGCTGATCTTTGCTAATCAAGTATTTCAGATGCAAGAACGAACCTCATGTATCTGAGAAAAGCTGTAAGTGAGGAGTATTAAATAGCATTAACAGTGCTGTCTTTTCACTGATTACTGATTACTGTTCACTGTTCACTGAAAATACTTCCCACTAACTAAATGACTGAGCAAGATAATGACTGGATAGGGTTGATGATCGGCAATTCTCGGCTGCATTGGGGGTATTTTCGCGGTCAAACCCTGCTAGCTTGTCTCGATACTCCCCACCTGAGAGAACCCCTAAGTGATGAATTTTTGCAACAAATTTTCCCTAAACTCTTGACAAATAAATGCAAATGTGCATTAGTTGTCGCCTCGGTGGTTCCTAGCCAAAGGGAATTATGGGCAAATTATGGCAATTTACGGATAATTACTTTAAAAGATATTCCTTTACTGGATTTATATGCAACATTCGGCATCGATCGAGCTTTAGCTGTCTTAGGTGCGGGAAAAAAATACGGATTTCCCTGTTTAGTAATCGATGCGGGAACAGCTTTAACTTTTACGGGAGTGGATGGGGATAAAAAGCTAGTGGGAGGGGCAATTTTACCCGGGTTAAAGGTACAATTAGCCAGTTTAAGGGAACGGACGGCAGCCTTACCAGAGGTGTCCTTATCGGCAAGATTACCGCAGATGTGGGCAAAAGAAACAGCAGAAAGTATAAAAAGTGGGATAATTTATACAATTTTGGCGGGAATAGAAAAATTCAGTCTGGAATGGTTAAATTTATATCCAGAGAGCGGGATAATTTTAACAGGGGGAGATGGGGACTTAATTAGGGATTACTGGCAAGAAAACGCCATTAAATCGCTCCTAGTGGATAGGACGATAATTTTTGAGGGAATTGCCGCAGTTAAGGGAATCTCCTCCTGTTTAATTGACAAAGGCGAACCTATCTAGTAAAGTCGGGTAAAGTTTTCTCAACTTGGGAAATTTCTCAACAACTAGGCAAAAAATTCAGGATATAGTTATGGCGATCATTCTAGTAACCGGTTCTGCTGGTTTAATCGGTTCCGAATCAGTGAGATTTTTTTGTGATCGGGGTTATACTGTCGTCGGTATCGATAATAATATGCGTCAGGTATTTTTTGGCGAAGACGCTTCAACGGAGTGGAATCGAGCCAAATTATCCCAAGATTACGGGGATAAATACATTCACCATGCTGTAGATATCCGCGATCATGAAGCTATTGCAGCTATATTTAAAACCTATAGTCATGATATATCCTTAATTATCCACACGGCGGCGCAACCTTCCCACGATTGGGCAGCTAAGGACCCCTATATGGATTTTAGTGTCAATGCTAACGGAACTTTAGTATTATTAGAAAATACTCGTCAACACTGTCCCCAAGCAGTATTTATTTTTTGTTCCACCAATAAAGTTTACGGGGATAGACCGAATGAATTGCCTTTAGTGGAAAAAGAATTACGTTGGGAAATTGACGAAAATCATCCTTATTTTGCTCAAGGTATTGACGAGTTGATGAGTATTGATGCTTGTAAACATTCTTTGTTCGGTGCCTCGAAAGTGGCAGCGGATGTGTTGGTACAGGAATACGGGCGTTATTTTGAGATGAAAACTGCCTCTTTTCGCGGCGGTTGTTTAACCGGTCCAAGTCATTCGGGAACCCAATTACACGGGTTTTTATCCTACTTAATGAAATGTACGATGACTGGCAAAGAATACAGTATTTATGGCTATAAGGGTAAGCAGGTACGGGATAATATTCATAGTTACGATCTCGTCAATGCTTTCTATCATTTTTATCAGGCCCCGCGAGTAGCAGAAGTTTATAATATCGGTGGTAGTCGCTTTAGTAATTGTTCCATGTTAGAAGCTATTCAAGAATGTGAAGCGATTGCGGAGAAAAAGTTAAACTGGCAGTATGTGGAGACTAATCGCATTGGTGATCATATCTGGTGGATTTCTGATGTGAGTAAGTTTAAAAGTCATTATCCTGATTGGCAGTTAACCTACACAGTAACAGATATTCTCAAAGAGATTTTTAGTCAAAACGTTAGCCGTTGGACTTAGGGTAAATCAAGAATTATTCTGGTCAATTTTTACCTGCTAGTTTTCCCTCGTTACAAAAGTGATTTTTAGCCAAATATACTGCTAGTAATTGAGGGACTCTGTTAATTAGTTAACCAGAAGTGTTGAATGATATTATTAATAGCAATAAGTATGGAGGCACAATTATTTTATTTGTAAGATGGGTTAGCGCACTTCGTAACATAATCGGGCGTTGGGTTTCATGCTTCAACCCAACCTACGTTCATCTTATATTTAATTCCACCCACCTACTTATTGACCTAGAAAAACTAAACCAGATCATGTTTTAAAATACTATATGTTAACTAAAATCTACAACAATAAAATCTTCCGATTTCTCATTGCTGGAGGAATCGCATTTCTAATCAACTTATTCTTAATTTATTGGTTCATTGATGACTTGGGATTTAATACCCCAATTCTGGAAAATGTTGCTAATGTTATTTCGATAGAAATATCTTTAATTGCTAGTTTCTTTATCTATAGAATCTGGGTGTGGACTGGGGGAGATTGGACAATTAGAGATGTGATTTTGATACAACTTCCTCTCTATCATCTCTCAGCGGGTTTAGCAGTTTTACTGCGAGTTTTCTTGATATTTCCCTTCTTAAACTGGTTAGGAGTTAGCCACGGAGTTAACACAATGGTTGGGGTTTTAGTGGGAGCTAGTATTAATTATGTCGCCAGTGATAGCCTAATTTTTAAACCCAAGAATAAGACTAATGAGACAGAAATGTACTATCCCGAAGGATTAGCACCAGCTTTCGAGATGGACGGTTACTCTCACCCCCGTCAATCAAGGGATAACTATGCAGTAAAAACCCTATCAATAGTTATCCCTGCTTACAACGAAGAAGATTGCATTGAAAGCACAACTCACTTAATATCTGAACGTTTAGAAGAGGATAAAATTGATTATGAAATCCTAGTGGTTAATGACAATAGCAAAGATAACACCGAAGCAGTTCTGCAAAAAATCAACCAAGAAAATCCCCGGATTCGTTACATCAATAACTATTATCCTAACGGGTTTGGGTTTGCGGTGCGCTGTGGATTAGAAAATTTTAGCGGTGATGCAGTGGCAGTAGTAATGGCAGATAATTCCGACTCTCCCGATAACATGGTAGAATATTATTATAAACTGCAAGAAGGCTACGATTGCGTTTTTGGTTCCCGTTTTATCAAAGGAGGAAAAGTTATTGATTATCCCATACACAAGTTAATCGTTAATCGTTTAGCTAATCTCTTCATTCAAGTTTTATTTGGCCTAAAATTTAATGATACCACTAACGCTTTTAAAATCTATCGGAAGGAGGTTATCGAAGGAATCTCACCTCTACTATCTCACCATTTTAATTTAACAGTAGAGATGCCATTAAAAGCGATAGTGCGAGGATATTCCTACACGACAATTCCCATCACTTGGCGCAATCGTACCACGGGGGTTTCCAAGTTAAAACTCAAAGAAATGGGCAGTCGTTATTTATTTATAGTTCTCTCTATCTGGTTAGAAAAACACCTTTCTAGAGGCGACTATAAGCGCAAACAGAAAAAGAACCAAGTGGGTTGATAATTATTATCTAGTGGAGTATTGTTGATGACTAGGCAAGTGTTAATTACTGGTGGTGCGGGTTTTGTGGGCAGTTCTTTAGGTTTAGGATTAGCCCAACGTTATCCCGACTGGAAAATTATCGCTTTAGATAACTTAAAACGTCGCGGTTCCGAGTTGAATATTCCCCGTCTCAAACAAGCGGGAATTGAATTTGTTCATGGAGATGTCAGAAATGCGGAAGACTTAGAAGCATCCGCTTTGCCAGTGGATTTAATCCTAGAATGTTCGGCAGAACCTTCTGTTTTAGCTGGTTATACTTCCCCCGGCTATGTTTTGCAAACCAACTTAATTGGAACGATTAACTGTTTAGAATTAGCTAGACAAAACCAAGCAGATTTTATTTTTATCTCCACCAGCAGAGTTTATCCCATCGCCTATCTTAATCAATTAAACTATACAGAAACAGATACTCGTTTTCAGTTATCTGAACAGCAAGATTTACCCGGAGTTTCTCAATTTGGTATCAGTGAACAATTTCCCCTAGATTTGCCCCGTTCTCTCTACGGTTCCACTAAGTTAGCATCGGAACTGATTATTAATGAATATGGGGATGCCTACGGATTAAGAACTTTAATTAATCGCTGTGGAGTTTTAACCGGTCCTTGGCAGATGGGAAAAGTTGATCAGGGAGTTTTTGCCCTTTGGGTGGCTAATCATTACTTTCAGAAGTCCTTAAAATATATCGGTTATGGGGGTACAGGGAAACAGGTTAGAGATTTTCTTCATGTAGCTGATTTACTCGATTTAATCGATATTCAAGTTGATAATTTAGAACAATTCAAAGGGCAGACTTTTAATGTGGGAGGTGGGCAAGATTTTTCCTTGTCTCTTTACGAAACCACAAAACTATGTCAAGAAATCACGGGCAATAATATCATGATTGAGGCAATTCCCGAAAATCGCACCGGAGATATGCCAATTTTCATCACTGATTCTCGCAAAATCAGTTCTATAACTGGATGGCAACCCCAGCGAGACGGTAGAAAATTAATCCAAGATATTTTTGATTGGATTCACACCTATGAAAAGGAATTAAAAGGTATTTTTTAACTCAACAATATACCCTATCTAGGGTTTGCTGAATTAGAAATGCGTTGTTCTCTTGAACAGGCTTTCAATCCAATTACTAATAATAGTATAAAAGACAATGTAGTAATCAGAAAAGGGAGCATCTCACTTACGCGATGAGTAATTATACTTAGCCTAAAAGCCACTCTTAATCGTGTCTTGGAACGAAATAGAGGCTTTTAAAGACCGCGTACATGGAGAATTAAAACAAGAATCTCATTGCAAAGGTGAGATGCTCCCATCAGAAAACCAGGCCAGGGAGTGGCCATAAGGTCTCTGGCAAAGACAAGGTTTTTCTCGTTTTTTAGACTCAAATTGTCATCCCAAATAAAGGGATGCCCTATTCCCAGAAAAACTAAGTGAAGTCCACGGGAAATCAAGAACTCGCCTGTAAGAATCAGCAAGAAAAGTTGGCGAAACTTAACACCTAGATCATAAAAGTATTCACTGGCAACTAACAAGAGAAGAAAGACTATAGGAGTCATGCTCTCACCAACTAGACCGCCAGTGTTAAAGCCTTGTTGCAGCAGGCAACCACCTAAAAACCCAAAGACGATTACCGACAAAAAGAGTGAATTTGGCAATATAGACTGCAATGAACTTTTCCTCAAATATCGCCTAACTCCTTCGAATAAGAGCAAGCAAGTTATGGTTATGTTCAAGGCACCTGGCAGAACATTATAATAAAATCTCAGCCATGGATTGCCAATCTGTCCTATGATTGGGTTATTTGTATTGAAACTAATCAAGGCCTTCCCTAGGGGAATAGGCACAAGTGTACTGGTTAGATTGCCAAGGGCATTCATCACTCTTTCGATGGTAGTCATCGTGCCTGTGGTGTTAGATAAAGCTCGCAAGAATTCTGCCAAGCCATATTCGCTTATGCCCCACAATATCCACGGTAATAACGTCACGAATGCTATCGATAATGGAGCCAATAATTGCCGTAATACGTTAACAAAATTGCGGCGGTTTATCCAGATATTGTCGGCAACCATAGCGGCTACATAAAAAAGGGTTGATGGGTGACTGAGCATCGCTAATCCAGAGCTTAAGCCCCAACCAACAGCAGATTGAGAGAACGAAGTCCTCTGGGAATTTTTTCTCAGGTCGAGATAAAAATAGATGGCGGTAATTACATATAAGGAAGCAAGTATCTTCGGCCAGGGATAAATGCTGGTGCTATTCATATGACCATTGAAAGCCACTAGGATAACTGCTATTGTTACCTGATGAGGGCGCAATAGCAACGGAATCATTGCTAATAAAAAAACTTCCGGCAATATTGAGCTTAATTGATAGATACTAAATTGATTTCCCAAAAGACCAAGATAGTAGCTCGAAAAAAGATTGAACAAAGGCGTGCGAGATGAGACGAT
This sequence comes from Microcystis novacekii Mn_MB_F_20050700_S1, assembly GCA_007096045.1. Classification (GTDB taxonomy): domain Bacteria; phylum Cyanobacteriota; class Cyanobacteriia; order Cyanobacteriales; family Microcystaceae; genus Microcystis; species Microcystis novacekii. The sequence continues at coordinate 12,350 of SFAU01000091.1, forward strand.
GTAACGGTTAAAATAAATAGTATCAGTTGCCTGTTGTCCTAGGTAGACTTTGGCAAGATCGTAGTGCATCCACCAGTCGCCATACCAGTTAGCACCACTATAGATCAGGACGAACAACTGTATGCCAACTAGAGTTATCCAAAACACAATCAACAGGTACAGCCAAGAATAATTCCCAGTCGGCTCAGTCTTGGTTGGCTTCCGCAGTAGTAAGGCTAGAGCTATGCTAAATAGAGCCACGGTGGTCAGGATAAAGAAATTACGCCCTGAAAGGCCCAGTAGGAACCCGATGAAGGCAATCGCTCCCTGTAAAGCCATGCCACAGGCCCCTGCAAGTGCCAGACATTCCTTGACTGTTAAGTTAGTAACTGCACGCAGGATTATATAGCCAAGGGAAAAAGTGATAGCAAGTGCGGTTGCTGCGATAGCTACAAGTTGAAAGAATATCATAATTGAATTATCTAGGGTTTGTTCCAAATTGCTGAGGAATTCTTCTGGTGAAGATAATCACCTCTCGATAAATGTTTTTCGAGTCAGGCATAAGGCACGATAAATATTTATCTACTTCCCATCTCCTTAAGTTTTAGTTTAGATACTGCTGCCAGGATTGTCACCATATCCTTAAATGTGTCTGGATATACGCCACACAATCGTTTGAACTTTGTTGGCCTTAAAGTTTCTACTTGTTCCTAAGTCATCTTTCCATCTTAAACTGCCGAATCATTTTATCTTAATTTTGTCTCGACTTATGCAAAAGCTCTAGGGATTGACTCATGCCTGACAATCTAATGCTGCGTTGATTTTGTCAAGTCTATATTCATGAAATGTTACTTTTGGCTGTAATCCTTGCTATTTATGAGTTTTATAATTTTGCTCATTTGGTTGTCTAAGATGCGATCGCCCAATACTAGGTCTTCCTCAATCCAGCAGTGATTCGGTAGTAGCAGTGAGCCCAGAAGTGTTGAATGTTAAGATTTTGAGGATATTGTCCAAGTTGTGCATTGGCATCGATGATACCAAGTTTGAGCAGTTAATGACTCTATTCTCAATAAACAAGGGATTTTACTTGGGTGAAACCCAAACATTGTAAAGTTTTATTGCAGGATTCAACACTTCTGCAGTGAGCCGTCTTGCTTATCTGGTAAAGATTGTGTAAAATATTTCCTAATCAAAATAATTGTGCCAATTCAAGTCTGAGTTGGCCTATATAGTACGCCTCATTGATTCGTGAACGGGTAGCCTCTAAATGACAATGGCAAAGATAACACCGAAGCAGTTCTTCAAAAAATCAAGGATATCTTTGATTGTATTTATACCCATGAAAAGGAATTAAAAGGTATTTTTTAACTGAACAATTATGCAAAAAAAATCTATCATTTCACCTGCCTTCGTCAAGGGAATACTAATTATCATTACCGCCTACTTTTTTCTGGCAAATTTGCCTATTATTGATTGGTTAAACATTGGGTTAGATTATTCTTGGGCTTTTGCCATTAGTGATGCTGCCCATAAACAGTTAATTTTTGGCAAAGATATTATCTTCACCTATGGACCACTAGGCTATCTGGTTCATGGCACATCTTTAAACCACAACTTTTCCCAAATTATCTATTTTCGCTGGTTGATACACCTTTGTCTATTAGCGGTGGTTATTCTCAGATTATTTTTTATTAAAAGCTATAGCAATCAAATAGTTTTTGTGCTGTCAATTATTTTTGCTAATCTAGTAGGAAATCCCTACAACAGTATCGGCTTTACTGTTGATTATCAGATAATATTTATCCTCCTGATACTTATGTCTTTTGATAACTTTTTTCAAAAGTACATCAATTATTTAGCTATAGCTATTGGCATGATCACTGGGTTCTCTATACTCACGAAACTAACTCTAGGAATTTATCTAGCAGGCAGCCTGTTTATCTACATAATCGTTAATATTGTTCGGGGATATTTTCAGAAGTCACCATCGATAGTTATAAAAAATGTTCTCGCTGGTATCAACTTAACTTTAAGCATTCCTTCCATTGCCTTTATTTTTCTCTATCCAGCCTCTTATAACCGAGCCTTTATCCACATTATAGTTAATCTTTGCATTGCTGGAGGAGTGGCTTTAACTCTCTGGTTTATTGTCAAAAAAACTAGCTTGTTTCGCCACCGATTTCAAGGTAATTATTTATTTTTATACAACTTGTTACCTCTGTTGGTATTTTATGGGCTTTATGGGTTACTTCTCCTCCAAACAATTAATCTAGATAATTTTCCCTCTCTCCTGGGATATTTGAGCAATTCTTGGCAAATTTCTTCTGGTTATTCCAGTGCGATGAGTATTGTAGGAAATTACCCGCAGTTACTAATTGCCTTGCTCTGCTTTGCCTTAAGTTTGCTTTTAATGTCTCTGGCAATTATAGATCAAAAAATTAGTCTGGCTATTGCCTATATTTTTCCTATATTTTTATCATTTAAGCATGGATTTGTTAGGCAAGATGCTCACGTTGTTGTTTTTACACTTGTGGTTATTCTCTTAGCTTCTCTCTATACAACAATTATTAAAAAATCTCGGTTTAAAAAAATTGCCTATTATGCTTGGGGAATGATTTTTTGGGGATGTATTATTATCACCTCTAGTCCTAATTGGACTATATTGGAAAATGCTCACCAGTGGAGTAATTTCAGTCCCGATAGAGTGGTTAATAATATCGGGGTTGTCATTTCCTCTATGCTTAATCCCACAGAATTAGAAATGCGAGGTGAAAGGAGTACAACTAAAAATTTACAAGTCATTGCTACCGCTACCAAAATACCAGATTCTGTGCTGGAAAAAGTGCAAGGCAAAACTATTGATATAATTCCCTGGGAATTTTCACTTATTCCGGGCAATCAGCTTAATTGGAAACCGCGGCCGATTATTCAATCCTATTCTGCTTATACAGAAAAACTGGATGAAATTAATTATCAAAGCTTATCTCAATCTCCCAGAGATTATCTGATTTATCACTTTCAATCTATTGATGGCAGACATCCTTTTTTTGATGAACCTAAAGCTTTTTCCTATGTGGTTTGTAATTATCAACTTGACTCGGTAAATTCGCCATTCCAAGTCCCCGCAATCAAAACCAACTTTTATCTTTTAGAAAAACAAAAAGTCAGTCGTTGTAGTCCAACCCCTCTAGGAGAGACTACTAATATTACTTGGGATCAAGTCTATGAATTACCTACTCGTAATAGTGGGATTACTCGTGTTCAAGTTGAATTTGAATATTCTTGGTTGGGTAAAATAGTCAAACAACTCTTTAGAATCCCTCCTGTGATACTTAGACCTCTTGCAAAAGTCTTAAGTCGATCCTTGTACAGTAACATTTTTGAAGATTATCAACTACTAATAAATAATTAACTGAAAGTCCCTCCCATTATTGTTTCTATCGTTTGTTT
>SFAU01000092.1 GCA_007096045.1 Microcystis novacekii Mn_MB_F_20050700_S1
AGGAATCGGAGACGACGTTTTGGTCTGAGATTTAATTTAATCGCTGGCATTTACAACTACGAACTTGCTTTAGGCTATAATCAAGTAGCTGAATAAGACTTTTGCAGGAGGTCTAAAGTATAAGAAAGTGGGAAGATGGGCAGAGGGGGTAAAAAAGCAAAGGAATTAGTAACCATAGGCCCCTAATTCCTGTAGTATATGCCATTGTATCTAACGGGCTTGGAGAGACTCGAACTCCCGACCTTGTGGTCCGTAGCCACACGCTCTAATCCACTAAGCTACAAGCCCTTGTTTTTCTCAACAGTAAACCACTATAGCACAGGTTCATTCAATGACGCAAGAGGGTAAAGAAAAATTATCTCATCTCGACAGCCAAGGCGAGGCCCAGATGGTGGATGTATCGAAGAAAATGCCCACTAAACGCACTGCTATCGCCCTAGGACAAGTGAGAATGCTAAAAACGACTTTTGAAGCAATAGAACAGGGAAATGCGCCCAAAGGTGACGTTTTAGGGACGGCCAGACTAGCGGGAATTATGGCGGCCAAACAAACTTCCTGTTTAATTCCCCTTTGCCATCCCTTACCCCTGCAAAAAATCAATGTTCAGATTATCCCGAAAGCAGAGTTACCCGGCTACGAAATTCGGGCAGAAGTGGTGACAAAATCGGAAACTGGGGTAGAAATGGAGGCTTTAACGGCGGTATCTGTGGCAGCCTTGACTTTATACGATATGGCTAAAGCGTTAGAAAAATCAATCCTGATTGAAAATATCCGTCTGCTGAGTAAAACAGGAGGGAAATCAGATTATCACAAGGCTCCCCTGTTGCCATGAAAACCCAGGTGCATCTCACATTTACAGAAATACCGACAATCAGCAATTATCAGTGACTTTTAAATAGACCTCGACCTAATATTATCTCAAGACCAAAAGTCTTTCTAGTTAAGGAATCTACCCGAATAAAAATTATTTTAATTGCCTCATATTTTTTCAGTGAAATTGAATTAGCAACCATAGATATACATTTCAGTTATCGAACTACTTAATTAGTACATAAGCTAAAAGCAAGCTGTGACTGGGTTATAATTTTTGGAGATGTCTAATGATTACAGATGTGTCAGCGGCTGCGTGTAAGCATCCCACCGAAAAACTAATGCGCGGGGGGTTTGGGGGCGGCGCCACGCCCCCAACGGGGGGTTTGGGGGGTAGAACCCCCCAAAGGCTTGGATTGAGTGGTAAAATCGGAAGTAATCACCAATTTTAGAAGATAGTTTCCCTTTAAAAATCCCAACTTGGTAGATTTACAAACATGAGATGCAGCCTAAAAAACCTGGTTCTTCCGAACTTACACTGTAGAAAATTCCCCAAGCTCCCTCTCTGTCGAGCAATGCTCTAAAGTTGATAAATATCAATCTAACAAAAACTCAAAGCCCTATTGTATAAGCTTTACAAGCATGAGTTGTTGATAGTTTTGCATGACAGGTTCGGTAGAGCCAAAAACCTAAGTAACCCCTTCTAATTTTTCATCGGTCAATTGATATAATTCCTGTAATTTCTCTAATTTGTCGGGGTCTGCTTGCCAAAAACCGCGACCCTGTGCTTCTAACATTCTACCGACAATATTACGGAAAGCTTCGGGATTAGCTTGACGCAATTTTTCCGCCATTTCTGCATCAAAAGCGTAGGTATCGGCTGCCTGATCATACACCCAATCGTCACTAAAATTAGCCGTACCGCCCCAACCAATTAAAGCGGTCATTCTTTGGGAGATTTCGTAGGCCCCACCGGAACCTTGATTAACCATGGCATTGGCCCATTTAGGATTGAGTAATTTACTGCGGTATTCTAAGCGCAAAACCTCCTCTAATTTGCGGGGAGTTGTATCATTAGAAAAACTCTCAACAAAACTCGTCATCACCCGTTGACCGCTTTGTTTTTCTGCGGCTAATTTTAATCCTCCCGTGTTGCCGTAGTATTCCTGAATATCGGTTAAACCGTATTCTACCGAGTCAATTTCTTGAATAATACTCTCACTGGTTTTTAATAACTGTTGTAGCACTTCTGGTCGCGCTTGTCCCTTATCTTGACGACCATAACTAAAAACATTACGCTTTTCCCAAGTTTTCGCTAATTCGTTGTCATTGTCCCAATTTCCCTCCACTACTTGGTCATTAACTAAAGAGCCAAAATCCCCGGCAGGATTGGAAAATAAACGAGCGCTGGCATTGTCAATTCCTTGACTTTTTAAGGCTAAATAGTGCTTACGGATATAATTATCATTTTCCGATTCTTCTATCTCGGCTGCCCGCTGCATTAAATCATCCAATAACTCGATAATATTGATAAAAGTATCCCGAAAAATTCCCGATAAATTAGCCAAAATATCGATGCGCGGGTGTCCAATTTCTGCTAGGGGTTTTAATTCGTATCTGACAATTCTTCCTGTCCCCTCTTTGATTGGTTCCGCACCGACTAATTCTAAGAGAATCCCCAGGGATTCACCCTTAGTTTTAATAACATCTAATCCCCAGAGTAAAACCGCTACAGTTTCGGGATATTTTCCTTTTTCGGTTAAGTTTTGTTCTAGCAGTTTTTTGGCGATTTCTCGTCCGCGCGTGTAGGCTGCTGGGGAAGGCATCCGGTAGGGGTCTAAAGCGTGTATATTGCGTCCTGTAGGCAAAACTCCCGCACCATCCCGGAGTAAATCACCCCCCGGTGCCGGGGGTACATATTCCCCATTTAATCCCCGCAAAAGATTAGTTAACTCTTCGCTATTTTGTCCTAATAAATTTTTAATAGCAATACCTTCTTTAAGCTTTTCATTAGTTGCTTCATCAGCGAGAATTTGCTGAAATTCTCGCTCAGATAAATCGGTAAAATAAGCATCAAGATAACCTTTTAATTCTTCCTGATTGGGAGCAGTTCCGAGGGTGTGTAAACCCGAAGAAAATAGTCTTTGTTCGACGATTTGTAAGTAATTATACACCTTGACAAAATAATCAGTTAGTGCATAGCGGCTAAATAATTTGGCATTTTCTAAAGTGAATTCTATTCCCTGTTTTTCTGCTTCCAGAAAAGGACAATCTTTAGAGATACCTGTATCAATGATTTTTTGGAGGATACTATCTCTTAAAGCGTAATTTTTCTCAGGATTTTCTCGAAACTCGGCAATCAAATCTCGTAAAATCATCAATTCTTTATATAATCCCGCTCGTCCGTAGGGAGGCACATTATGGGAAATTAACACCCCATAACCGCGACGTTTAGCTAGGATAGATTCCGAGGGATTATTAGCGGCATAAATATATAAATTCGGTAAATCTCCTAATAAAATATCTGACCAAGAATAACCGGTATTTCCTAGGGGTGAACCGGGCAACCATTCAACAGTTCCGTGCATACCAAAATGAACTATCGCATCAGTCTTAAAATCTTTTTGTAACCACTGATAAAAGGCTGCATACTGAGGGTGAGGAGTTAAATCTTTTTCAAACATTAATCGCATCGGATCCCCAGCAATTCCTAAAGGTGGTTGCACTCCAATCCAGATATTACCTAACTCAATTCCCCCTAAATGATACTGGTCGCCAATAGTTTTTATCCCCGCATCTTTTAGGGATTTCCAGTGTTTTTCAATGCGAGAAGTTAACAGATAACCTAGCCAATTTTCTAAAGTTTCTATCGATAAACGATTTTGTTTAGAGAGATTTTCATCATCGGCAAACTTAACTTTTTGAATAATTTCTTCCCCGTCTTCGGGAATCGTTCCCAGATTATAACCCTGCGCTTGTAAAGCTTGTAAAAACTTAACTAAACTCCGGGGAACATTTAATAAAGCTGCCGTACCAACTGCCCCATAACCCGGGGGAAATCCATAGAGAATGATGGCTATTTTGCGTTCTTGCGGAGGGGTTTTATGTAACTTAATCCAACTGTTTAAACGTCCAGTTAAACGCTGTAATCTTTCGGGGATTAAATAGATAGTTTCCCCCACTAATCCCCCCAGAGGAATCGTATCAATTGCCCCATCTAATTCAGGTAAAGCGTATAGAACCACACTCTGTAAACCACCGATTCCCTGTCTTGTCCAAGAATAAATATCTTGAATTAATAAAGGAGCAGCGATAAGATAAGGAATATTTTTAGCGGACAGAATTCCTTTAGCCACTTCTACCTGTCTTCCTGCTTCCATAGAACCCGCAGGACCACCCACCAAAGGAAAGCCAATCGTCGAAACAATTGCATCTACTGTCACCGCATCTTCACTTAAAGAAGGAGTTGCAATGATTCCTTTTTTTCTTTGCTGAATTTCGTAGTCTGTGGTTAACCAATCCCGAACAATTGTATGGCCTTCCACTCCGTTAATAAAGACGGGTAGGGGAATTAAATTAGCCGTTTCAAAATGACGGATTAATTGATTAATATAGGGTAATTTACTGATAACGTGCTTCCGATAAAGCAGCACTGCCACCACTGGTTTATCAAGGGATTTATTTTTTTTATACCAAGTCAAATATTCTTGGGGAGTGAGAAAATAACCGTTATAATCGGGGTGTAATAGTCCCTTATTGGGAGTTTCGATAACTTCGGGGATTTCCTGTACTTTTAATCCTAGATACTTTTGGGCAATTACCCAACACATAGCGGCAACATTTTCAGTTCCTCCCGCATTCCAGTAACCGTAGATAATTAACCAATTACGCAAATCTTGAACTTTTTTAGCGGGAATAAATTTCAGTAGTTTCGGTCCAGTTTTGAGAAAACTGAGATAACCTACTAATTTATCTTCTTCCTTGCCACTAGAAAATTTACTCAAGATAAATTGAATTGGTTTTGGCATTCCTTTTGGTTTATCCCCGATGGCAAATTCTCCCAAACGGGTTAAACTCATTAACTCTAAAGCAGACTCAAAAACTAAGCGAATGGGAATCTGTGCCGCTCGTTGCCGCAGCCAAGTAACTTGATCGTAATCGAAGATCAAACTAGCAAAAAAAACGTCAGCAGTGGCTAAAGCTTGCTCGACTATTTCCGGTTCGCTAGTCAAGGATTTATCGCTGAATACTTTTACCTCTAAATCGGGACATTTAGAACTAGCCAACAGGCCCGATTGCCGATACAAATTCCTGTTAAAGGTTTCAAAGCCAACAATTAAAACAATGCTTTTCATAAGTAGTCGTGCAAAATTAATTTCTTGGTTAGGATAGGCAAAAGGCACTCATGCAAAAGGCACTCATGCAAGAGGCAGTTAGATAAGTGGGGAGGCACAATTATTTGTAGGATGGGTTAGCGCACTTCGTAACATGAGCAGGCGTTGGGTTTCATGCTTCAACCCAACCTACGTTCTGGCCCGATTGCCGATACAAATTCCTGTTAAAGGTTTCAAAGCCAACAATTAAAACAATGCTTTTCATAAGAATATATTTTTAGACCAATCAGGGTGCGTTATCCTGCTTGAAAACACCCCCTGAAATGATCATAACGACAAATTAATAATAACTGCCAGATTTGCGATGATGGATGGCGGTTAAACCTTGGTGTAAAACCTTGCCTTTTTCTGCGATCGCATAAAGTAGCCAATGATCACCGCACTCCATTCGTTGTTCTACTCGACATTCCAGATAAGCGAGCGCTTCGGCCAAAATCGGCGCACCGTTCTCAGCTTTAGTGGTTTCGATATTAGCAAAACGATCTTCCCCCGGAGCAAAGGGTTTGAGAAAATGCTTCATTAAAGCTATATGTTGTCCTTCTTGCAGGATATTAAGGACAAAATGGATATAAAGTGGGTAGAGTCGATGGGAGGTATTATCAGCAATTCTCATTTTAAGGTTTCATGACATTAAAACCCTTGCACCTAGAGGGGTTAATAATTCTTAACGAATCTCTAGATCGCTGAAACAACGCAAAATCGTTTCAAAATGAGAATTGCTGCCACTATCTCACCTGCATCGGTCTAACACCCCCTTAATAAGACTTATAGCAGAGAACGAGTTGGTTAGGACAACCTCAATCGCTAAAATTCAGTTCTGGCAAGGATTTTCCTTCTGCCTTCTGCCCTCTGCTATAATAGCGCACTGTGCGGTTTAATCACCTCAATCAGGAGTCAGGAGACGATGCCAAATCAGATTATACTTCATCTTTATGAGAAACGCTGTAAGCTGTAATAATTAAGAGACATCTTAAAAAAAGTCAGAAACCCTTCTGTTCCCTGTTCCGGAGTTCCCTTGTCTCTAAAGTTAACTTTATTTTTAACTAGGTACTTAGAATGAAAAATGAAACATTAAATCTAGAATTTTCTCCCGATGTTCTTGCCGCTTTAAAAATAGGAATTGATGAACTCGGTCAAGAAATTAAACTTCTGGCCGCTATTTATTATTTTCAAGAAAAGCGACTTTCTTTAGGAAAAGCGGCGGAATTAGCGAGAATTAATCGCCTAGAATTTATGGATATTTTGTCTAAAAAAGGGATTGTATTGTTTGATTATGACGAATCGGCGTTAGCGGTTGAATTAAAGGGAATAGAAAAACTGGAGCCTGATGATTGTAAGTAACGCTACTCCCCTCATCGCTTTTGCGCGAATTGGTCAACTCGGTCTTTTACAAGAAATAGTTAAAAGCATCGTTATTCCTAAGGCAGTAGCTCTTGAAATCAGCACTTACGATCAAGACAAAACTGGCTCGATCGATCTATTACGAGAACAGTGGATTTCCGTCCGAGAAATCGCCTCTCAACAGCAGGTTTCCTTGCTATTACCGACTCTAGATCGAGGAGAATCAGAAGTCATCGTCCTTGCACTAGAACAAAAAGCCTCTTTAGTGCTTATCGATGAATTAGCTGCTCGTCAGGTGTGTAAATCTCTCAATATTCCAATTACAGGTTCGATCGGTATTTTAATTAAAGCAAAACAGTTGGGAAAGATCGCTGCAGTCAAACCTTACATAGAAACGATGCAACAACAAGGCATATACTACAGCCAGAAATTTATTGATCTTGTTTTACAAACAGTATCAGAAGGATAGGGGAGAGTATTGTTCACTTTCGGGATCAGCCGAAACCCTTGTTTTTTGCGATCCCTTGCCCGTCACCATGAGTTAATAATAACTGCCGGATTTGCGATGATGGATGGCGGTTAAACCCTGGTGTAAAACCTTGCCTTTTTCTGCGATCGCATAAAGCAGCCAATGATCACCGCACTCCATTCGTTGTTCTACCCGACATTCCAGATAAGCGAGCGCTTCGGCCAGAATCGGCCCACCGTTCTCAGCTTTAGTGGTTTCGATATTAGCGAAACGATCTTCTCCTGGAGTAAAAGGTTTAAGAAAATGCTTCATTAAAGCCAAATGTTGACCTTCTTGGAGGATATTAAGGACAAAAGGCGTACCGCTATAAAGCAGAGACTCGATCGCTCGTTCTTTCGCCACGGCAATAGTCAATCCGGGGGGTGTGAACGTCGCTTGCGATACCCAAGAAGCTAACATGGCGCCGCGCAATTCTCCCAATTCGCAGGTGACGATACAGAGAGAACCCACCAAACGTCCGAGAGCTTGCGATCGCCGATCGCTTTGGGATTGGTTAACATTAGTTTTCGGTTGTCTGCTTTTGCGAGCTTTTTTGACTGCTTGAGCGAAATCGGTTCCTGCTTCCTCACAGGTCTTTAAAATTGCCTCCGTGGGTTTAAATTTAACCCGAATTGGCTCAAAACCGAAGCGATAACCGCCATCCCGGAATTTACCTTCCAAAAGATCGACCGCTTCACCACTCCAACCGTAGGAGCCAAAAACCCCCACCAGCTTGCTTTTATCGCCATTTGCTAGGGTAATCCCCAAGGCGGTTTGGATGGGAGTCGGTGCGTGTCCTCCCAAAGTGGGGGAACCAAAGATAAAACCGACACTTTTTTCGATCGCCGTTTTGATCTCGTCTGGTTCGGCGGACTCGGCATTAATCGCCGTCACTGCCACTCCTGCTTTCGTGATCCCCATGGCGATCGCTTGAGCGAGGGTGGCGGTGTTGCCGTAGGCACTAGCATAAATCAGCGCGATTGTCAACTCTTGGGACTTTTGTACTGCTAACCATTGTTGATAGGAAAGGGTCAATTCGTGCATCGCATAACGCACCAGAGGACCGTGACCAACGGCATAAAATAAGGGCGATTTAGCGGCTAATTTCTCCAAAGCGTTGCTAATTTGGCTGGCATAGGGAGCCATGAGACAATCAAAATAATAACGCCGATCTTCGTTATAAACGCTCCAACCCTCATCAAAAATTTGGTCGCCACAAACGTGCGCTCCGAATAATTTATCGGTGTAGAGAATATCGGTTTTGCTGTCGTAGGTACAGAGTTGATCGGGAAATCGGGGGTTAGGAGTGGGGATAAATTCTAATTGATGGTTTGCCCCTAAATTTAATATTTCTTCCCCCTTGACAACCAACAGATTTAATGCTTCGGTTTCGAGAATTTTTTTCAGGGAAATTGCCCCCGGATTAGAACAAACAAAAGTGACTTGAGGAGCTATTTCTAAAAGTGCCTTGAGGGTGACGGCACGATTGGGGTTAACGTGACCGAGGATAATATAATCAATAGTTTTCGGATCGATTCTTTTAGTTAAAGCCTCTAAAAATATAGCCGAAAATGATTCGCCTGGTGGATCAAAAAGAGCGACCTTTTCACCTTTAATCAGATAACTATTGGCAGTGGTTCCCTTTTGTAATCCGTATTCAATCTCGAATTTTAACCGGTCCCAAGTGCGGGAACGAAAGACAAAAGTATCGACGGCAATAGGTGCTACTTGTACATCTCTCGGTTTGACAATTGCATTATTCATAATCTTAGTTACCAGTTATCGGTTAAGTAGTCAATTAGTTAAGCGGCAAGTTGAGGCTGTGATCATTTTTTACTAGGCAAGTTTGGCATCAAAGTCAACACTTGATTTTTAACTAAATACAGCCTTTTATCGCTGGGGACGAGTGGGGAAATTTACAGGTTAAGTAGGGAGGTACAATTATTTGTAGGATGGGTTAGCGCACTTCGTAACATAATCGGGGGTTGGGTTTCATGCTTCAACCCAACCTACGTTCATCTTATATTTAATTCCACCCACCTACTTATCTTGCCAGCCGGAAGGACATCAATATCTAAAGTACACTATCTCCGGGAAGAAACCTAGCTTCTAGCAATTTGTTCGCGGGTAAGAATACTCCTCTGGGGGGATTTGCCAGTCTATTGAGAAATTCTAAAGGGAAAGTGATCCCCAGAAGCGAGGTGCTAGTCTGAGGGAAACCCTGCTCTCTCCCTATCAGGCAAAGTTTTTATGAGCTATCAGCACTCGTCTTTTGACTGCACTAGCGCCAATTTTGAGAAAGCCGCTTTAAGTCATTTTCGCGCTCTTGTGGCTTTTTTACCAGATAATTGCCGTGTTTACCGACAAACTTGGGAATTTTCTACGGTTCTCTGTCTCGATTTTCTAGCCTGTTTGGAGAGACTAGCGATCGCGCGTCAAAATCTCTCCCATCTAGTTACTGTGACACAAGAACTGGGTTTAGGTCAAGCAATTATTTTGAAAGTAGGCAATAAAATCATTGAGTGGCATCGTTTAAGCTAAAATCTCAATTTTCGACCATTTCAATAGTCTAGAAAAAAAATCGGCTCTCCGTGTTCTTTGTGTCTCTGTGGTTTATCTTTAACGCTTAGTAACTGCCTGTTGCCTCTTGCCTCTGGGTGCATCTCATTTTTGCACTCTCAAAAATTAATTATGCAAGAACTCTATAGTAGGGTTGATTCATGAATCAACCCTACCCAAACCCTGGAGCGCATTAGTTTTTCGGTGGGATACTTACAGGCAGCTGCTGATATGTCTGCAATAATTTAAGGGTCACTGATAATTGCTGATTGTCGGTATTTCTGCAAATGTGAGATGCACCCCTTGCCTCTTGCCTATCCTAACCAAGAAGTTAATTTTGTCCTATCTAGAACTGTTTAAGTTGAGCAAAAGCTCCGATAATTTGACCAAGGCTAATACCACCATCATTAGTGGGAACAGTTTGCTGCCAGTAGGGTTGAAATCCCGAAGCTTGTAGGTAATTAATTGTTCTTTCCGTCAGATAACGATTTTGAAAACAGCCTCCCGTCAGGAGAATTTTTTCTCTACCTATTTGGTGAGCAATTTCTACAATAATCTCAGATAAACTATTATGAAATTTAGCGGCAATTATGCCGATTTGTACTTGTTTTTCTAAATCTTCAACAACTCCTAAAATTATCTGATTCCAATCAATAACTATGGGGGAGTCGGCGGACAAAGAAAAATGATAATATTCCTCTGTTTTAATGCTTTCAATGGCAAATTCTAACTGCATTGCTGCTTGTCCCTCAAAACTTAATTGATAACATAAACCTAGAATCGCCGCCACACCATCAAACAAACGCCCGACACTAGAAGTTAAAGGACAATTAATTTTTTTGGTTAACATTTGCCTAAAAATCGACCATTCCTGTTCACTAAAAGCTGATTTTATCCTATCAGTATTTTCCATAAATTCTAGTAATCCTAAAGCTACTCGTCTGGGTTCTTTAACCGCTTTTTCTCCTCCCAGTAATGGCCAGGGTTTAAAATGAGCGACTCGCTGCCAAGAATCGGCAGTAATATCGATAAATTCTCCCCCCCAAATTGTGCCGTCTAAACCGTATCCTGTGCCATCCCAAGCAACCCCTAAAACTGGGGTTTGTAGCTGATGTTCTGCCAGGCAGGATAAAACGTGAGCGTAATGGTGTTGAATGGGAATAACGGGTAAATTTAAGCTATAAGCGTACTTTGTCGCTAGATATTCAGGATGAGCATCACAGGCAATAATTTCCGGTACAAACTCGTATAATTTTTTTAAACTAGCGAGAATATTTTCAAAATGATTGACGGCATTAACTGTATCTAAATCACCGATATGTTGACTGATAAAAACATAATTTTTTTGATAGATAGCCACGGTATTTTTCAAATAACTTCCCACGGACAGAATCGGGGGAAAATCTCCCTCATTAACTTTAACAGGAAAGGGAGCATATCCCCGCGCTCGCCGTAAAATCATCGCTTTTCCTGCCATTTCCCTGATAATAGAGTCATCCACTGGTCGAAGGATGGGACGATTATGAACTAGAAATAAATCGGCGATTGTTCCTAATTTTTCTAAAGCTTCTTTTTCCTCAATACAGATAGGTTCATCAGCTAGATTACCACTGGTTGCTACAATAGGAAAGCCTAATTCTGCTAATAAAAGATGATGTAGGGGAGTAGAGGGTAACATGACTCCTAGATAGGGATTACCCGGAGAAACCGAAGGAGAAATATAATTTTTTCGCTGTTTAATTAGTACAATTGGTGCTTCTGGAGACTGCAATAATTGCGACTCTAAAGAAGATACATAACCGTAATTTTTCACTAACTCAAGATTAGGATACATTACGGCAAAGGGTTTATCCAGTCGCTGTTTACGTTGTCGCAATTTTTGCACTGTTTCCGTATTTCTTGCATCGACAACTAGGTGAAATCCTCCTAATCCTTTGATCGCTATAATTTTTCCCTGTTTAATTGCTCTAGCGGTGCCGATTAAAGCTTGATCTTTTTCCGCTAATACAGAGCCTTGACTGTCTAAAAGACTAATTTGGGGTCCGCAACGAGGACAGGCATTCGGTTGGGCATGAAAACGGCGATCCAGAGGGTTTTCGTATTCCCTTTGACATTCGGGACACTGATTAAAACCCCTCATGGTTGTGGCACTGCGATCGTAGGGTAAACTCTCGATAATACTGTAGCGAGGACCGCAGTTAGTGCAGTTAGTAAAAGGATAGCGATAACGACGATTATTCGGGTCAAAAATATCGGCTAAACAATCGGGACAAGTGGCTAAATCGGGCAGAACAATTGTATTTTTTTCACCGCCGCTGCTCTGGCCTATGCTAAAGTTTTGATAACCGACAGGATTTAACCATTGAGTCTCAATATTTTCAATTAGCGATCGAGGGGGTTTTTCTAAAGATAATCGAGTCAAAAAAGTTTCTAGTTTTTCTTGATCGCCCTCGACTTCAATAAAAACTCCCGCTGCTGTATTATTCACCCAACCGGTTAGGTTTAATTCCGTTGCTAATCGATAAACAAAAGGACGAAAACCGACCCCTTGTACTGCTCCGCGCACAATTAAAGCTAATCGCTGATCGGATTGATTGCTCTGATTATTCATAAATAATTTAACGGGGAAATCATCAAATTCATCCCTGATTACTTTTCCCGTTATACTAAACTTTCACTAATCACCCGACAGCATTCTTCCACACTTGCCCTTTTTTCCATAGCTATCACTAAAGCTTGATAGGCAGTCTGTTGTTTTTCTAAAAGAGTTTTTGCCTGTAATAAACTCCAGCGCTCTTTTTGACCATAATTATTCTCAGGAACCCCCGCTAATTTTAAGGCCGATTGCAGATAAAATCGATCGCTTTCTCCCCCTGTCGCTTGACCATAAACTAAGGTTTCGGCAGCAATTCCCGCCATCCACACCGTAGAAATTCGCTCTAAAAAAGCGGGAAAATCGGTAAAATTCTTGACTTTTTGCTCTAAATCTGCTAGTTCAAATTGAACACCGCCCAATCCCTGCTGCCCTTGACGAAAGGCTTCCCAAGCGGTCAAACTATAACTGGCGATCGGAATGCCTAAAATATAAGCGGTGAGAAAATGTCCGGCTTCGTGGCAGATAACTCTTTGACGGTGTTTACTAGGAGAAAGAGCATCCAGTAGTAAAGTCACGCCCCGGTTATTAAAGGTGAGAGTATCGACGGTAACTAATCCCAAGAGGCTAAAAGTAGCTAAAGCGGGGACAAAAGGCGAAATAGACAGCAAAGGAGTGACAAATACGGAAAGAGTGATCGAAAAAACGGTAATCGCGATCAGATTTAAAGCTGTCTGTTCCATAAAAATTAATAAAAATATACAAATGCTTAATACTATGTTACATTGCCTAGTTTTATTTTCCCCGAATTAACCAACCAATTACCCCACCCAGAAAAGCAGTCACAATCGATATACCGATCTGTTTCCAGTTTTTTACCTCGCCAATTTTTTCAGCTAAATCGGGAATTTTTCCCACGGATACCTCGATCAGTTTCACTCTTTCATTCAAACCCGTGATTTTTGCGTCTAAAGTCCTGATTTCTCCCTTAATTTCCGTCTGTCCTATCTCTAAGACTTGAATTTCTCTTTTGATCTCTCCGATGCTATTCTCGATCGCTTTTTGTCCACTCTCCAAAGAGGTTAAACGAGTTTCGATCGCTTTTTGTCCACTCTCCAAAGAGGTTAAACGAGTTTCGATCGCTTTTTGTCCATTCTCCAGAGAGGTTAAACGAGTTTCGATCGCTTTTTGTCCATTGATAATCAAATCTTCTAACCTTTTTAGGTCATTTTCCGTAAAAGCCGTCATCAGCTAAACTCCTAATAGATTAATTTTTTCTCGTCTTGAGATTGAATCGATCGTTAACTAATTCAATTATGGAGTCAAAACCAAACTGTTACCCATTGATAGTTCTAGGTTCGACGCAGCCATAGGGATTTAGGGTGATAGGGAAATTGCCGCTAAATCCCCCATCTCCCCTTTACCATAAATAAATATTATTCTTTTCCACTATGGATAACTTTTATTGATGAATATCGATCCCACTATCGAAGAGGCAATAGGGATTTAGGGTGATAGGGAAATTGCCGCTAAATCCCCACCTCCCCTTTACCATAAATAAATATTATTGTTTTCCTATATGGATAACTTTTATTGATGAATATCGATCGCACTATCCAACTAGCTCATCAATTAGCGGACGCTTCTGGAGAGATTATCCGGCGCTATTTTCGCCAGCCTGATCTAGAAACCGAAACCAAACTCGATCAAGTTTCCTCAATAGTAACAATCGCCGATCAAGAAGCTGAGGAGGCGATGGTGGCGATTATTCAACGAGAACTGCCCGAAGATGGGGTTATTCGGGAAGAAGGAGCCAATATTCCTTCCCAAAGTGGTCGTTATTGGGTATTGGATCCGATCGATGGGACATCCTCCTTTGTCAAGGGATTACCGATTTTTGGGACTTTAATCGGCCTAGTGGCAGAAAATCAACCAATTTTAGGAATTGTCGATCAACCGATTTTAGGCGATCGCTGGTTAGGAGTGAAGGGAAAAGCGAGTCTTTATAATAACCAGATGATTGTTAATCCCTACCGTCAAGATCGGGAACTTGTCTTAAAAAATGCCTGTTTAACTGCCACCACTCCCTTAATGTTTATCACAGAACGACAACAGGCGATCGCTCGTCAGTTGCAAACCGTCTGTAAACGTACCGCTTTTGGGGGTGACTGTTATAACTATATGATGTTAGCCACCGGCTGCACTGCCATGCCGATGGTAATCCTAGAATCAGACCTGAAATACTACGATTTTTGTGCTTTAATCCCGATTATTGAAGGTGCGGGTGGAATAATTAGCGATTGGTCTGGCAATCCCCTACAAGCTGATTCTAGCGAAGTTTTAGCCGTCTCTAATTTTGGTTTATGGCAGCAGGTTTTAGAACAAATCAGCAGAGTGGGTTAGTGGGAATACCAAGATAATCAGTCAACAGCTAACCCACCCCTGCGACAATTAAACGGTGGCTAATTGAGGTTGGGGACGTTTGCTGTTACGGATACCTTCGATCGCCGCTGCGTAATCAGGGGCATTAAATACCGCCGAACCTGCTACGATCGCATTAGCACCTGCTTCGAGAACTTGCCAAGTATTAGCTGGTTTTAAGCCGCCATCCACTTCAATCCAGGGATCTAAGCCTTTTTCATCGCACATTTGGCGTAATTGACGGATTTTGGGGACAACTTCCGGGATAAAACTCTGGCCACCAAAACCGGGGTTAACGCTCATAATTAAGACTAAATCGCACAAATGCAGCACATATTCGATTAAATCTAAGGGAGTAGAGGGATTTAATACCACACCCGCTTGTTTACCGAGTTCGCGGATCTGGCAAAGAGTGCGATGGAGGTGGGGAGAAGCGTTATGTTCAGCGTGAACAGAAATAATGTCAGCACCAGCTTTGGCAAAGTCAGCCACATATTTTTCCGGTTCCACGATCATTAAATGCACATCTAAAGGTTTTTTGGTATAGGGACGAATAGCGGAGACAATCAGGGGTCCAATGGTGATATTCGGGACAAAACGACCATCCATCACATCAACGTGAATCCAATCGGCTCCTGCCTTATCTACAGCCTCGATATCGGCTCCTAATTTACTAAAATCCGCCGATAGGATCGAGGGAGAGACAACGATCGACTTCGAGCTTCCGTTTTGGGTCATGGCTAACTATAGAATTTTGTGTTTATATTTTCGTAACAATCTTATCAGTTATCAGTGATCAGTGATCAGTAATCAGTGATCAGGAGTCTCCGAGTCTCCGAGTCTCCGAGTCTCCGAGTCTCCGAGTCTCCGAGTCTCCGAGTCTCCGAGTCTCCGAGTCAGGAGATTATTTTTATTTATTCTCCCCACACCCCACACTCCACACCCCACACCGCATCCGGAATAGAAGCATAGGTTTATGTAATTGTCAATATAGATTTGCGAACTTTTTTGTCGAAACCGGATCATAAACTTTAAAAATAGGCATGATGGGAATAGTTGAGATCGAGGGGGTAGAAAGATGGATAAACTTGTGGCTTTGTACTTACATATACTTGGCGATCTCAGGAATTCACGCTACCCTAGGTTTCGGCTTCTTTACATTTTGTTACTTACCATCCGTAAGAAAACTTGGTTCACATACCTTATTTTCTCAAGAAATAATCTTAAAAAAGTGTTAAGGTTTTATAGTTGACGAGTGTTATCAGGAGGAAAATTGTGTTTAAACGACTTGCAGAACAGCATCGCCAACTGGTGAAAGACTTAGTAATGAATTTACAGTCCTTAGCGATCGCGCTAGAAAATCAAGGTTATTTAGCATCTTGCTACACCTGTGGCGGTCAACTGAATAGCGCATCTTTTATGGTGGGATTGGGGGAAACCCATCTAATTCGGTTTCTCGTGTCCGATTACGGCATCACCTGGACAGAAATGCGCGATGATCGAGAGTTAATGAAACTCGAAGGCGCGGAAGCCATCAGCCAACTACAGGAATTAGCCAATCTGATTAAATATCAAATTTCGCCGGCGGAATTTATTGACAAAAAACCCTCCTCCGTGCTGCAACGGTTAGAGACGGTTTAACTCAGATGTTACCTAGACTTGTATGTTTAGGGAACTTTTTTCCCTAAGCTTTCAGCCAACTGTTAGCTAGATAGGCCATTCGTTTCATCTCTTTTCGTCCCCGGGAGACGGAATCGAGGATCATGCCACAGGTCAAACTTAAAAAGGCTAAAAGCATGATCGAGGCCGATAAAATAGCGGTGGGAAAACGTGGTACTAAGCCAGTTTCGAGGTATTCAAATAGGACGGGAATCGCTAAGAGAAGGGAAATAACCGCCAAAATTAGCGAGACAAGGCTAAAAAAGAGAAAAGGACGAATTTCTTTAAAAAGTAGGATAGCGGTTCCCAATACCCGCCAGCCATCTTGAAAGGTTTTTAACTTACTTTGGGAACCTTCGGGACGTTCCCCGTAGAGGGTTGGTTCTTCAGCGAAGGGAATTTTTAATTCTAAAGCGTGGATAGTTAACTCGGTTTCAATCTCGAAACCATTGGACAAAGCGGGAAAAGATTTGACGAAACGACGAGAAAAGACGCGATAACCGGAGAGCATATCGATTAAGCGCGCTCCAAACAGAAATTTCACGAATCCTGTTAAAAATAGATTACCGGCGCGATGACCGGGACGATAGGCCTGGGAGGATTTTACCGCTTCCCGACGCGCACCGACGACCATATCTAATTGTTCCCCCAGCATTCGTGCAATTAAGCGTCGTACTGCCGCAATTTCGTAGGTATCATCACCATCAATGAGAATATAGATATCGGCTTCGATATCGGCAAACATCCGCCGGACAACATTGCCTTTCCCTGGTTGGATTTCCTGACGCACGATCGCCCCCGCTTTCAGAGCCTCCGTCACGGTATCATCGCTAGAGCGGTTGTTATAGACATAGATTTCCGCTTCTGGCAAAAAAGTTTGGAATTGGGAGACCACTTTAGCGATCGTTAGTTCTTCGTTGTGACAGGGAATAATCGCAGCGATACGGTAGTTTTGCAGAGAAATCGGCGGAATAGCAGTCATTTCGATCATGGCTGACGACAATGTTTAATGATAGTTAGGGGGGTTTCTTGGCGTTGGACGGCGTGAACAATGGGACAATGGGGGAAAGCATAATAATCGGGGTCGGGAGCTTTTCCCCAAGCAAAGTCATCGGCATTTTGATCAAGCCATTCCATCCCCTCCTTGAGACTTAATCCCCAGTAATCGGTTTCCTGTTGACCTTGGGCCACTTTTAAGTCCCAAAAATTAATGCTGCCAGCGGTTGAACGAGAGTTAAAAAGGGTTTGCAGGATGAGAGGGAAAGTTTTCAAAGGCTTTCCTATTGCTGGCCGGACTTTTCGGGTTTAACCTCCGTCACGCGCCAACTGAGTTTTAAATTCATCCAGAAGTTCCAAACGGTAACTATAGCGATCGCTATTAAGTTAGCAAGATAGCGATTAATATGTAAGACATTGAAGAAAAAGTTTAAAAGTAGGACGTTGAGGATCAAACCGGCTAAACAAATAAGATTAAATTTCAGAAAACGTTTCAGACGCTGCTGCCACTGATTTTGGCCAGTGGACAAATCGCCAAAAGTCCAGCGATCGTTCCAGAGAAAATTATTAATAATGGCCACCTCGGCGGCAATAATCTTACTGCGAGTTACTCCCCAAGCGAGGGTGGTGGGATCGCTGAGGAGATAAAAGATAGCCATATCGACGAATACGCCACTAAACCCGACTAAACTAAAGCGAAGAAAGCGATCAAGCGGGAATTGAAAACGCCTTTTCAGACCACCGAAACGACCGCGGGAACGCAATTTCAGCAGGTGCAGGATATATTCGATGTATTGTTGCCAGGTGACTTTGCTTTCGCCGTCTTGACGCTCTTGGAAAACGTAACCCACTTCAGCGATCTGGTCGATATTGCCGCGGCCGATAACTTCGAGGAGAATTTTATAGCCCATCGGGTTTAAGATCGGCCCTGCGATCGCTTGTCGATTAACCATGAAATAGCCACTCATCGGATCCGATACCCGTCCGACGACGTTAGGCAGAATGACTAATCCCAGCAGCTGCGCCCCCCGGGAGAGGAAGCGTCGAGTTAGACTCCATTCGCTGACTCCACCCCCTTCCACATGGCGACTAGCCACGGCGAGATCGGCTCCGGCTCTGGTTTGCTCGAATAATTTTAATAACACTTCCGGGGGGTGCTGTAAATCGGCATCGATGACCCCAAGGATGTCGCCCCGTGCCACTTGCCACCCCCTCACCACTGCCGAGGATAGGCCTTTTTCTCCTTCCCGGCGCAGCACTCGCAGGTGGGGATATTCAGCGATTAAAGATGCGGCGACTTCCCAAGTGCGATCGGGACTATTATCATCGACAACGATCAGTTCGTAATCGTTGGCAAGGGCTTCGTCAAGTATTTGACTGAGAATGTTGACTAATTGAACGATATTTTGCCGTTCATTGTAGGTGGGAATGACTAGAGACAGGCTGAGAGGATAATTTTTTTCTTCTTCTAGGTTGCCGTCGTCCGGGGGAGGAGGAGATAAAGGTACCTGTAGATCTCCTGTGGGGGGAGTTAAGAAAAGATGAGACTGCTGTACCTTCATGAAAATTTTGACCTCACTGGCTCGCAATTGACCTATAGACGCACTGACAACGGCAGAAGATTCTGAACACTTTTGGCAACCTACCCTATTGAACCATGCCTTTGTCGTCTCTTGGGCGGACACAAGCATTGATTAACCGGTACTATCGGCCATGACTCGTAAACCCAAGACGCTATAGCGTTTTTCCGGTAAACAAAAAGTGCGATTGGCACTGCGTAGGTGTCTTGCTTCATCGCCCCAACTGCCCCCTCGCACTAAACGGGCGGAACGATAACGGGGCTGCAAGCGAGTATCCCTGTCTAACCAAGCACTACCATCCAGGGGCGGGGTTCCTTCGTAATTTCTGTGCCAGCTATCGGCGCACCATTCGCCCACGTTGCCGTGCATATCGTAGAGACCGAAATTATTGGGGGCGAAACTACCCACTGGGGTAGTCCTAGCCAGATAGGCGCTGCTGGGTTCTTCCGCGTAGGGATCATAGACGGCAAAGTAATTGGCGCGCTCGCTGGTGAGGGTTTCCCCGCAGTAAAAGGGGGTGGTTGTACCGGCGCGACAGGCGTATTCCCAGCGTGATTCACTCGCTAGTCGGTAATCTTTGCCGGTGGAGCGGGAGAGTCGTTGACAAAATTCGATCGCCTCGTACCAGGAGACTCTTTCAACAGGCAAGTTATCCCCTTGGAAAAAGGAGGGCGCCGGGTTGAGTTCGAGATTAATTTTCGGAAGTTGGGCGATCGCTCGCCACTGTGCTTGGGTGATCGGGTATTTGCTCAGAAAAAAGGCCGCCGTCGTCACGGGATTTTCTGGTTTTTCACTGCTAGTATGGTCGCCTTTTTCTTCATTTTTTGAGCCTCGTCGAAAACTGCCCCCCGGAATGGCCACCATTTCTAGTTCGCTGCCGTTGCCTAGGGGTTCGCGCCAGGAGCGAGCGCTACCCTGACGGCGATCAATGATTTGCCCTTGACGATCGACTGTGACTGTTTCAAAGCTATATTCTGTCAACTGGAGTTTTTGCAAATCTACTGGGCGAATTTGCTGCAAAAATTCGTCTATTGCCTCTATATTCTCGTAATTGGGCTTATTTGAGTTGGCAGAATAACTGAGCCGAGGGGAGAGAAGGGTAGCTAGTCCGGCACTTCCGCCGGCTAGGGCTGCTAATTTCAGCAAGCTACGTCGGTTTAAGAGGGGATTAGGGCGATAGTTCATATTTTTAGGAGACTGGTCTGATATTTAGACATTTCTAATCTTGATAGAAACGACTTTTTACTAAACAATAGGCTCTTTCATCGCCGTCACGACTGGCGGGATCGGAGTTTTCGGTATTACCTACTGTTATATAATCGCAAATTTCCCAGCCAGTTCGCTGTAAAATTCGGCGTAACCCAGCATTAGAAAAGATCCAATAGTTAGTAGAATCATTATTTGCTTCTAGTTCATCGAGTAAATAAGCTAGAGGAATCGCAGAAAGATCGACTCGATTAGCGGCATTGCTCACGGTATTAAACTTAGTAACGCGGGTGCTAATCAAGCAATAATTGGCTGATTTTGCTAGGGTTTCGAGGGCATAGTAGGGATTTTTGAGATGGTATAAAATTCCTAAGAAGATGACTAAACTATAGCTTTTTTCGGGAAGCAGAAACTGGGAATCTAAGTTAACATCATGAATCTCCACAGAGGAAGAAAGAGCGGTTTTGAGCAGTTTAACTCCCTGCATAAGATTAAAGTTAGTAGGAGCGTAGTCCACTACCTGCACTTTACAGCCCAAAGATTCCAGAAAAAACGCCAGATCCCCATCGGCACAACCAATATCAACAATCGGTTTTTCCGAGATTAACTCCAGTAGAAAACGGTTTTTACCCGTTAATAGTAATTCGAGAATCTCGAAGCAGGTTAAAGTGTTGTAAGGATACCAGCCAAAATTGTCGGGAGCCAGTTTTTCTTTTTCGGCATCTAATTGGACTCGAAACTGGCGGGCCTTATTTTTGATGACGCTAATATCGAGAAGTTTGGGACTAATTTCTTGCAGTTCGGGAATGGTTAAAGATAACTGACCTAATCTTTCATAAAGAGCATTTTTTTCCCGAATCATTTCTTGTTTTTCTTGATTCAAACTCTTCAGATGATCTTTGAGGGAATCTCGTTCTTCAATTAAAGTCTCTCGTTCATCAACTAAGCGAGGATATTTCCAGAACTTCAGATATTTCTTGATTTTCATCTATCAATAGGAAGGAATTAATTTTACTAAGTTAGTCTAGGGGGTGTCTGGCTGTTCGATATTTTTACCAAAACTACTCTAATAATACCCTCGATTGGGAGCATTTGTCAAGATATTTACCAAAATTTTTGATGGTTAAAGTCAGCTTATTACGTTAATATATAAGCTGAGAATTTTTGCAGATAATTGATTTTGAATAATTATAGATTCTGGGTAACTTCCTTAGATAATTTTCCAATATTTGGGAAAATCTCGACAATGGGGACAGTATTCAATCAAAACAGTGGTGGATGATTTTGCTGGCATTCAGTCCAAACCAAGCCTCATCTCCGGGCAATCCGGGAAAAGAGGAGAGGTTGACCGTCATGACAGAAATTATATAGATTAAAATTAGAAAACTTAGGTAAATTGGCAAGATTTTAACTTTTTTCATGATCGAAGTGATCCCGCTGACATAATTAACTTTTTTCTCGGCTTTTTAGACTTATTTTTGAAAAATTTCGCAAGTTTGCCGAAAGATATATTATCCTACTCGCCAGCTTCTTTGAGATACTGATTGATCTGATAATCTGGGTTAACTTGACAAGAATTCGAGCGCCTGTAAACGCAAGTTCCGTTAAAGCATTTCTCCCGTTGATAATCTCCGACGGCGGCCCGGTCTTGGTTAAATAATAGATAATTAAAATAAGGTTGTAGTTCCTCGAAATTTTGGTTATCTTTGAGGAAATAAATCGGTACATCTTGGTGTAAGTAGGCGTATCCCCCCGTATATTGCCACGCCAATCCTTTTACTCCTAAACCGCAGAGTTTTTTCTGGCTACTTAAATACTCATAGGCTTGTAATTGTCCGCCGTGGGTTTGCCAGTGAGTATAGCCCGGTTTTTGCCAAGGCGGTCCGAAATTAAAAGTCTGGTCGGTATTAAAACGGCCCGCCAACAACCAAGATAGAAAAGCCCAAAGAAGTAAACTACTAAAAATAACGATAGTTTTGCCGGCGAGGGAACCTCGCACTAACGATAAACGCGAGACGAGAGTGGCGGTTCCCAAACCGGCGAGAATAATAATTAGTGGTAGGGCGGGGAAAATAAAACGATATTCTTTGTGACCTAAAAAGCTGTGGGAGAGGATAATAACTAGGGCTAGAAGGGCGAGAATCCAGTGACGACGAGCAGCGATTACAGAGAAGAAGAGGAGCGGAAACAGCCACCAAGACCAATTGAGGGCTAACCAAGTAAAATATTGCTGCCAGGGGGATACGCCAAAACTATTAAATTTTCCTTCAAAAATATTAATCCAGATCAGTTTCCAAATCGATTGGAAGGGGGTGGACCAAGTGAAAGCGTCTAAAGCGCCACCCAGCAAAACCGGACCGATAAAACCGAGGGCAAGGGGCAGTAATTGTGGAAAATTTTTTTGTCTAGATTGATAAATGAGGGCGATGGCGATGGCAGGCAGTAAATGAAATCGAAGATAGGTGGTCAATCCGTAGAAAAACCCTGTCCAATACAGTCGCTGACGAGAGGGGGGATTTTTGCCGTAGCATCCTAAATAAACGCCCACCAGCAGGGAATAAGCGGCAATAACTTCGGTGAAGGCTTTCGGGGCAAAATAAATAAATTCAAACCAAATCGCACAAATACCGCCCGTTAGGATAGCGCCAGCCAAACCGATGCTTTCGTAGGCGATCGAGAATCCGATCCAAACGGGGATTAAAGATAGTAAACTGAGGAAAATCTTGACGCTGGCCAGATAGCCACTGGAACCCTCGGAAAAACCAGCAGTTAACTTCATAATCCCGGCAAGAATGCCCGGAAATAACCAAGAACGAATCCCGTCCCGAAAATCCCAAGGTATCATCCCATTGCCAAAAGCTAGTCGATGAGCCTGTTCTAAGGTCTGAAAAATTTCATCTGGCCAGAGAATATTAGGATAAGAGAAAGCGGCATTTAGACGCAGGAAAAGGGCAAAAATAAGAATTAATAACAACCAAACTCTAGAATAATTTAACTGACGAATCATGTGGGCAACTAAGGTAAAGATGTTGGCTTTAGGGGAAAATATAGGAATTTTTAACGGGGTAATTGTTGTTACTCGGCTATTAAGTAGGTGGGTGAAATTAAATATAAGATGAACGTAGGTTGGGTTGAAGTATGAAACCCAACGCCCGATTATGTTACGAAGTGCGCTAACCTATCCTACAAATAATTGTGCCTCCCTACTTAAGCTAATGTTTTTTAGCATATTGCTGATGGTAATGTCAATCTCTTAAGTTATAGTTTAGTAGGGAGAAACTGGGGAACTTTTCTGCTAGAAATGAGTCCCTTGCCTAGAGTTGGCTATAAAGATGAGTTTGCCCTTTGATACCCCTGAGAATTTACCAAGGAGAAATTATCAAGGTTAAGTCATCTCGATAATCAGGTATTTAATTGATCTGGGTTTGCCAAAAAATTTAACCGTCAAACCGTGATACAATAGCGCGGGTTCACCCCAAAAGATAAATAGCGAGCCAATTTCAGAATAATCATGCAGCGAGATTTTCCATTTAAGAATTTTGAAAAGTTTGATTACCGTCTATTTCTGGGTGTATTAATTACGGTCTTGGGATTTATCTTAAGATATTATCAGTACGATTCCTTACCCCCCTATAACTGGACTCAAGATGAATTTGCTTTTGCTTGGAGTGGCATGAGTTTGATTCAAGAGGGAGTTCCTACCAGTTGGTCTTTCCTCAGTCCCACGGATGATTTTTTGGTGACAGTTTGGGAAAAAACTGCTGTTCGTTATCGTTTTGTTACCCCTTGGTTTGATCATCCTCCCTTGTTTGGATTAATTGTGGGTATGACGGCTATTTTATCGGGAGCAAAGGAATTTTTTGACTGTAGTTTAACAGTAATTAGGATTCCTTCTTTAGTTTTTGGCACTCTCTCTATTTTCTTACTTTATTTATTAGCTTTACGTTTGACTAATACCGGGGTGGCGATTATAACCTCTTTAATTTTTGCCACTAACCCCAATACGGTTTTTTTATCTCGTTTAGCAGTTAGTGAAAATTTATTATTATGTCTAAGTTTAGCGGTAGCACTTTTATTCCTTCAGTACAGTGAAAAGTCTCAAAAAAAGTATCTATATTTGGCTATAGTTCTAGGTGGTTTAGCACCTTTAGTTAAGGTGACAGGATTATATATTCTAGCTTCTCTAGTCGCTTTACTGTTATTACAAAAAAATTGGCGAGATAGCTTAATTGCTTCTCTGACGGCAGTTTTATCCTTTGGTTTGTATTACCTTTACGGTTGGTTTTATGATTTTAGTTGGTTTTTAACTACTCTCCAAGAACATAAAAATCGCTTTACGGATTTTGCTATGTTAAAAAATCTAGTTTTACCCACGGTTTTTTTTGAGGATGGTTGGTTAATTTTTAGTTGGATCACTCTCCTATTAGTTTCCAGATTTCCTTTAAAAATATCTAAAATACGATTGGTTATTTTTCCTGTATTAATCTATACAATTCTTCTCATTTTTTCTGGTGCTCAAAGTCATTACTATGCTTGGTATGTAATTCCTTACTATGGATTTCTCTTTCTAGTGCTTGGTATATTCTTAGACGATTTTCGTAACAACCCTGATTTTATCAGTGCTGCCACTATCTTTATTTTTCTTGTCGTTTGGTCGGTGAATTTAAATATTAAGGATTGGGTTTTGAGTTCCCCTTACGGTAGATATTACTTTATTATCGGAACGGCAATTAGTTTAGGGGGATTTTTCTTTAATGATTTAACCGAGAAAAAATCGAAAATTTTAACTAATTTTGTTAAAATAATCATGCTTATTGTCTTTGTGGGATTGTTACTAGGTAATCTTAATCTCATCCTTAACTATAAATTGCCAAGTTAAGCTAGTAAAAATAAACAAATAAATCTTGAACTTTTAATTATGACAAACCTCAAACGTTTTCCAATTTCTCATCCCTTATTTTGGGCAATTATCTACTTTATTGCTTTAGGAATCATCTCGGTTATTTTAGGTCAAGATGTTAGTTGGGATTTAC
>SFAU01000093.1 GCA_007096045.1 Microcystis novacekii Mn_MB_F_20050700_S1
AAGAAGTAAACTTTACCATCTTTTAAATTCTCTATCCAATGACACGATCGGGTATTTGACGGGATGGTCTTGGATTTTAGAAGCTCTATGTCTGTCAGGAATTTAGAAAAATGGTATTAGTACAAAAATATGAACAATCGCGTGTAAGCATCTCACAGTTAACCTAATGCGCGGGGGGTTTGGGGGCGGCGCCACGCCCCCAACGGGGGGTTTGGGGGGTAGAACCCCCCAAAAGCTTGGATTGAGTGATAAAACCGAAAGTAACGCCCAATTTTAGGAGAAAGTTTCCCCTTAAAAATCCCAAATTAGTAGATTTACAAAAATGAGATGCACCCGCCGAAATCTATCTCATTTTCTCGTCCCTGTCTTCGCTTTCTTGATCATCTTGATTGATTTCTTCTTTAAATCCCCGTAAAGTTTTCCCCAAAGCTGCCCCAAATTCGGGTATTTTTTTCGGTCCAAATATCAGGAGAACAACCACAGCAATAATTACTATTTCTGGCCAACCTAATCCAAACATAATCTTGAAAGTAAAAAGTAACTTGAAAGTAAAAAGTAAAAAGTAAAAAAGGGGTGGGGGTTGGGGTTTTAGGGTGTTGGGTGTTGGGGGTTGAATTCCCCTATTTCCCCTATCCCCTATCCCCTATCCCCCTCTATACCGCCACTTCAGCGCGTTTATAAGCTTCGTCGAGGACTTCTGAGAGAGTTGGATGGGTGTGGATGCGGAAAGCGAGTTCATGGACGGACTTACGTTCAGCGATCGCATTGGCCGCTTCTTGAATTAAATCCGATGCGTGGATACCGATGATATGAACACCGAGTAATTCCCCCGTATCCTGACGATAAACGACTTTAGCGATACCTTCCGTTTCTCCTTCCGCTAAAGCTTTGGAATTTCCCTTGAAATAGGTCTTGACAGAGGCCACCTTATACCCTTCTTGCTGTGCCAAAACTTCTGCTTGCGGTTCCGTTAAACCCACATAACTAATTTCGGGGTGGGTAAAAGCGGCCGCAGGAATACTGCGATAATCGATGGTTTTTGGGCGATTACAGATATTTTCAATGGCTATTACCCCTTGACCCGAAGCAGCGTGAGCTAACATCATTTTACC
This sequence comes from Microcystis novacekii Mn_MB_F_20050700_S1, assembly GCA_007096045.1. Lineage (GTDB taxonomy): Bacteria > Cyanobacteriota > Cyanobacteriia > Cyanobacteriales > Microcystaceae > Microcystis > Microcystis novacekii. Next base: position 1,113 of record SFAU01000093.1, read on the forward strand.
CGTAGCATCGCCCACGGCCCAGAGATGGGGAATCGGTTCACCGTCCTGAATTACCTGCATTTTGTCATTAACGGCAATAAAACCGCGTTTATCCAGTTCTACCCCCACAAATTCCAATCCGAGATTCTTTGTCGCTGGGATTCTCCCTGTAGCAACTAAACAAGCATCTACTTCTAAAATTTCGATCGCTTCTTTGCTTTTTGCGTCCACCAGTTCAATGGCCACAGGATTCCCCGGTTTAATACTTTTTGCCAAAACTCCCACATAGGTCTCGATGTCTCTAGGTTTAATCAAGACTCTTTCCGCGATTTTCGAGATTTCTGGGTCAAATCCCGGCATGAGACTGTCTAAAGCTTCGATCATCGTCACTTCACAACCCAAAGCGGTGTATATATCCGAAAATTCCAGACCGATATAACCACTACCAATAATTGCAATCCACTTGGGTAAAGTTTCTAGTCTAACGGCCTCATCACTGGTAAAAACCGTTTTATGATCGATCTCGATCCCCGGTGGAACAAAAGGAACCGACCCCGGACAGAGCATAATATCCTTAGCAGTGTAGATTTTTTCGCCACTATCCCCGATGACGCTAACTTTTTGCGGGCCGGCGATTTTTCCCCAACCGTGGATAGTATCAACCTTGAGACGTTTGAGACTATTAGTGAGATCGCCTCTAATTTTACTGACAAGGTTGTTAGCATGATTGGCAATGGTCGGACGGTCAAAATTAACGCCAGCGATGGCAATACCTAGACTTTTCAGATGGTCACTATCGGCCAATTTGCGCACCCGTCCCGAGGCTGCCAGTAAAGCTTTAGAGGGAATACAACCGCGATTGACACAGGTTCCTCCCATATCTTTGGCTTCAATAATAGCCGTTTTTAGCCCACATTTGACTGCGTGTAGGGCTGCCCCGTGGCCACCAACTCCAGCACCGATAATAATTAAATCGTAGTCGAATTCACTCATAGTCTCTCTGACTCTCAAAGTTAGCATTATCCCATTTTACGATCCACTGCGATCAAGCTGTGCTATCCCGGTCAAAAACTGGAGCCCGTTTTTAGCCATCAGGCTATTTGTGCATTGAAACTGGGTATTGGAAATTCTAGGACAAGACCTTACTGGAGCAAAATATAAATACTAATTGTGCATTGTATCCACAAGTTACTCTAGTCCTAGGTTGGAAAAATTAGACCTCCGGCAATACGAGCCAGTATTGCCGTATTAAGGAGCTAGAAGAATAAAAAAGCAATATATTTTTGATTGAAAGCTCAAAAGCCACTTTTTTGCTTAAAAATCGTTAACTTCATCCTAGAGGTTTAAAGACTGATCGGGTTCCAATTATTTTTATTAATAAATATTTTACACACTTCATACCGGATAAGCAAGGGGGCTACGGCACTACTAACAAATCATTACTGCACAACAGCTTAAGCGGGTGAGGGGAATCGAACCCCTATCATTAGCTTGGAAGGCTAGGGTTTTACCACTAAACTACACCCGCATTTTCTTAGCACTCTCGTTAGCATAACACGAATTGCCAATTTTTGCAAGTAGAGATTTTCAGCTTGTTAATCGCCTCTAGATGGTCATAGATTGCCTAAAAATCCCGATCGCTCCTTTATTTTCCCGATTTGGCTAAAAGTTTCTTCCACGCGATCAAGATCTAGTTGGGAGAAATTATCGATCGCCCAGTTGGACACTCTCTGCATAAAATGGAAGGGATAGGTATGAGCGATTCCCACCACCTGCATTCCCGCTCTTTTTGCCGCTTCGCAACCGACAAAAGTATCTTCAATCACCAGACATTCCCAGGGTTGCAACTGTAGATTAAAATTCCAACGATTGAATCTTTCTACGGCCAGTAAATAACCATCCGGTTGAGGTTTACTGCTGCTGATCTCATCACCAGTGACAATGACACTAAAGTAATCCCCAAGGCCCACCTGTTGCAAGATTGATTCCACTTCCGAGCGTATTGCTCCCGTCACCAAACCGATTTGTAGCTCTCTGGCCTGAACCCGTTTTAAAAAAGAGTATATCTCCTCATAAATAGGAATTTTATCGAATTTTTCTAATCTTTCTCGGTATAAACTGGCTTTTTTGTTAATTAACTTAGTCAGATATTCCTCGGTTACTTGACGACCGCGACGGGTGAGAACATTACGCAAACAGACGCGATCGCTTCTTCCTAGACATAACTCCGCAAATTCCGACCCTAGGGGCAGTAAATTTTCCCCGAGCAAGATTTGACTGATTAACTCCTCATGGATCGGTTCATCATTGATGATCACCCCATTAAAATCGAACAGAACAGCCTTTAACATCAATCTTAGACAGAAAAGCTAATAAATACTATAGCGGTTTTCACAGAAGTGACTCCCGATTGAAACGCTGAAACGACTATCTATCAAGGGATTTACTACACCCTATTAGACTGAAAACCGCTAGAGCAGTTATCAGTGACTACCGCCAGTCGTCGGTGGCTTAAAATCAGAAAGATTTTAATTTTTATCCCCTTGAAAGGGGAGGTTGTTACCTCTTGTTCTTGGTAATTGGGGAAAGGGTGAGGGGAGAAAGCTTAGGAAAGCTGATAGGAGCCGTGACGTTGGGCATAATAATCGAGAATTGCCGTGACCAGAGCGCGATCGCTCTCCTGAAAAGCCTCGGTATAGTTAATTTCCAAACTACCGATCTGACTTTGGTGATAATCGAATTGTTGGAACTGCTGGGGAATGAGATGGGTTTCGACCCCCTGAACCTGTTCTAAATGGCTGGCTAATTCTCGATAGATAGCCAAGGGCATTCGTGGATAAATAATGGTTTGTTTTTGTTGAATAGCAATCGATCGCACGGGTTTTATTCTCCTGATTCGGAAATATTATAGCTGATCGAGGCTTGCGGTGCGGCGGCGGGTTCGGGGACACCATCCCCTAAACGACGGGTAATAGTTCGACCGTATTGTTCTAGGACAATATAGGGGTTATCGGGATTAGTATCGATCGCTTTAACTAAAATTAAACCATTAGAGAGGGTAGAACCGGGGGTAACTCGACGTTCCGTGGCTTCTCTGGGGGCTTTTACGATCGCCATGGCGGTGGTAGGTAACTGGACGATGCCCGATACTTGCACTTCTTCCGCTTCCGTCGGTTGCGGTGGTGGTGGCGGTGCTTTCACTATCGGTCGTCCGGGGGTGGGAGGATTGCCCATTGCTGCGGGTGTGGCTCCGGGTGCGGTGGCCGCCGGAGTCCCAGCTGGGGGTTCTTCCGCCACTGTAATCGTAATATTTGGTTGTAGGGGAAAGGGGGCAAAGGGATCCTTGCTATCCCTATCCCTGCGACTGCGGTTAATTGCTGCCCGTTTTTGCTCAGGATCGGTAGCGGGAATCAATCCCGCTACCCTTAGGGTGGTTGGTTCGGTGGCTGGTTGCACAGCACCGCTAAAGGCAGGAGGTGGGGCAGCCGGGGGACTAGGAGAGGGGGTGGGGGTTTCTTGGGTAATCGGTGGGGATTGATTAGCTTGGTCAGAAGCTGGACATCCCACCAACAATAGAGCGACACTCCCCACCGATAGGATTAGCGGCAATTTTTTCATGGGAAAACAAAGACAAAATAGCCCTGAATGATAACTTTAGATACTAACATAACATTTGTTTCCCAGAAATCTAGGCAGACCATAGGGGGAAAGTCAGGAGCTTGACCCCGCTAGTCCGGTTTTAATACTGACCGCCGGATTTGCGATGACCGATGGCGGTGACACCGTTACTATCCAAAACTTGACCCCGCTCGACGGTAGCATAGACTAACCAGCGATCGCCGCAGGCTTGTCGCTCTTTGACCGTACACTCTAGATAGGCGAGACTTTCGCTTAAAATCAGACAGCCATTTTCCCCGACTTGGGTTTCTAATCCCGTAAAGACATCGCCGCCAGATTTGATGCGATTGGAAAAATGGCGGCGTAAATTGCGCCCTTCCTTGAGAATATTCAAGGTAAAAGTGCTGCCCGAGTTAATTAGGCGATCGGCGGCTTGTTCGTCAGCAACGGCGATAATTAGCCCCGGGGGGTTAAAACTGGCTTGGGATACCCAAGAGGTCAAGAAACCAGCATGATCCTCGCCCTGACGAGTGGTGAGAACAGAGAGGGAACCGACGATCCGGCCAACGGCCTGGGCAGTGCGATCAATTTGTGTTTCGGTCATTCCCTGTTGGGGAACCCGCAATTTTTTGGTTTTTTTCAAGGTTCGGGCGAAGGTTTCTCCGGCTAAATAACCTGCTTGTAAACTGCTTTCTGTGGGGCTAAAACGCACGCGCAAGGATTCAAAACCGAGGCGATAATTGGCATCTTTGAGTTTAGTTTCAATTAAATCTACAGCTTCCCCACTCCAACCGTAGGAACCAAAAACCCCAGCTAATTTAGTTTTTGCTGCCGTGGAAAGAACGATTCCTAAAGCGGTTTGAATCTGGGTAGGAGCGTGACCGGCTAAGGTGGGAGAACCGATAATAAATCCGTCACAATTTTCGATCGCTTGACTAATTTCGGCGGGGGTGGCAAACTCACAATTTATTGATTCTACGGCCAGATCATTTTCCAATAATCCTCGTTCGATCGAGCGGGCCAGGGTGGCAGTATTTCCGTAGGCAGAAGCATATAATAACGCCACTTGTAGGGGTCGAGTTTTTTGTTCTTGACACCAATAACGATAATCGTGGGCAAGACGACTAAGACTATAACGAATTATCGGACCGTGGGCAGGTGCATAATATTGGGCGGGAAATTCTTTAATTTTGTCGAGGGCTGTTTCTACCGCTTTGGATTGCACGGCATGGAGACAATCAAAATAATAACGACGATCTGCGTCTAATTGTTTCCAATTTTTATCCCAAAGTTCGTCACTACACAGATGCACACTAAAGAATTTATCGCTGTACAAAATTTTGGTTTTTTGGTCAAAAGTGCAGATACCATCAGGCCAACGCGGGGTAGGGACATTAATAAAACTTAGTTGATGACCTTGCCCTAAATCAAGGATTTCATCGGTTCGTATGCCCAAAATTTGTGCATCGGGTAAGGCATTTTTCAGGGTATTGGCGGCAGATTTAGAACAGAGGAGGGTGATTTGATGGGTTTCGGCTAATAATGCCTTTAAAGTGACAATACGGTTGGGATTAACGTGACTGAGAATTAGATAATCGAGACGATGTAAGGGGACATATTGACGAATTTCTTCTAAATAAATTTCGGTGAAGGATTCTCCAGGAGGATCGATTAAGGCAGTTTTATCGCCCTGGATAAGATAGGAATTAGCGGTGGTTCCCCGTTGACGAGCGTATTCTATTTCAAATTTTAATCTGTCCCAAGTACGGGAGCGAAAAACCCAGGTTTTATCGGCAATTTCTGCGGTTTGAACATCCCGGGGGCGATTATTAATAGCAGGATTGGGAATTAAGGTAGTAGTGGTCATAGTTGTTAATTTGGTTGTTAGTTGTTGGGTGTGACCCCCCCAACCCCCCCGACATCGGGGAGGCAGGTGGGGTGTGGGGTGTGGGGTGTGGGGGGAGTGAGGTTTTAGAGTTTTAGTTGAAATTACTCTATCTCCCCATTACCCTATTCCCCCATTTTCCTATCCCCTTCTAACTGATAACTGATAACTGATAACTGATTAAGTTTTGCTGTTTATTTCAGTTAAGTCTTTAACTAAATGTTGACGATAACGCTCAGAAACTTTTTGTTCGGGATCGATACCTTCAAAGGTGGGAGGAAGCCAAACTCTTAATACCATTAATGTGCCGAGAACTATTAGAAAAGCACAGGCGGCTAATACTTGTGTCCAATTAGTTTCTAGGACTCCTCTAACAATTAATTCTCGCAAAACCGAGACGATAGAAACTTCCACGGCAACACCGATAGAAACTCGTTTTTCTTGCAAATAAATAATCAACAATCGGAACAATTCTACTAGAATCAAGAGGAATAAAATATCGGCGGTAACAATCCGAAATTGAATCGGTGGCAGCAGAGACATAAACATTTCTCTGACTTCTAACACCATGAAGCTAAATAAACCAATACAGAGAGAAATGACAATTAAATCTTGAATCATTTCTAAGACTTGCACTACTCTCACCATCATTGGGGAAGGTTTTTTAATTGGTTCGTACATTTTATTGCTCCTAAGATTGATAGAATTGGATGTTTAAGTTATCAGTGAGCAGTAAACAGTAATCAGTGAAAAGAAAGCGGCAACTTCCTACTTAACACTATCCACTGAACAATCAAATCTGATAACTGATAACTGATAACTGATAACTGTTAATAATGGTTGCCAACTTTGCGATGATGGACAGCAGTTAAGACATCTAAACGGGCAACTCTTCCGGTATTAACAGTACAATAAACTACCCAATGATCGCCGCAATCTAAACGACTGGTGACTTCACATTCTATGTAAGCTAAGGCATCGGCTAAAATTGGTGATCCATTGTTAGCAGTATAGGTTTTAATGCCTTCAAAACGATTGGCCCCGGGAGAGAAACGCTTGAGGAAATGTTTCATTAATTTCTGATAATTATCCTCAGCCAAAACATTTAAAACAAAGGTATCGCCAGGCTGTAAAAAGGATACCATTGCCCGATCTTTGGCCACTGCAATCGCCACACCTAAAGGATTTAAACTTGCTTGTGTCACCCAAGAGGCAACCATTGCACTAGACAAATCAGCTTTTTGGGAAGTAATTAAGTATAATCCAGTGCTAATACGACCTAAAGCTTTTTCTAAGTCGTTGTTAATCGACTTAATTTGTTTAATCGTTTTTTCTCGGCTTAACCATTGGCCGAGGTCGGTTCCTGCTTCATCGGCAATCAAATCGAGGGATTGATGGGAATTGTCCTTAACTAAAAGAGGAGGAAAAGCTTCGATCACCCCGATTTCCTGTAATTTATTTCTTAAGGGAAAAATTGGCTCATCTTCCCCACCTCCTGACTCAAATAATCCTACCGCTTGTTTGCCATTAACTGCCGCAAGAATCGTGCTTAAAATCGTCTGGTTAATCAGGGAAGATTGGGGAGGCATTCCGATGATAACTCCCTTAGACTGATTGATTAATTCTCTGACTTCGTGGGGATCAGCATTATTCATATCGACTAATTCTGTCACCACATCATTTTTGGTCAAACCCTGACTGATCATAGTAGCTAAATGTTCGCTTTGTCCGTAATCTTGGGTAAAGAATATAGCGACTAAAGTATCGGCAGAAGTTTGTTCTTGACTCCAAGTTTGATAGCGTCCCACCCAATCAGAAATATGGTGTTTTAACAGGGGACCGTGACCAGTGGCAATGAGATTAATCTCAAATTTATCGATTCTTTTAATTGCCCCTAAAACCGAACGAGCATTCGGTCGCATCAGACAGTCATAATAGGTTTGAAAATCGGCTTCTAGCAGGTCTTTTTCTTGATCGTAGGTTTGATCATTACAAAAGTGCATTCCGAAAGCATCACAGGTAAAAAGGGTGGCAGTTTTAGCATCAAAAGTGAAGATAGTGTCAGGCCAATGAAGATTAGGGGCTGAAACAAATTCTAAGACATGACCATTACCTAAATCTAAAGTATCACCACCTTTAACGATTAACTGTTTAAAGGGTCTGTGTACCATGTTTTCCAGGAATTGCATGGCAACTTTTGCCCCAACCACGGTAACTTCTGGGACTAATTCCAAAACTTCTTTAACTAAACCACTATGGTCGGGTTCGGTGTGACTGATAATTAAATAATCAAGATGATTGATGTTGATTAGTTTAGTTAATTCGTCCAGATAAAGGCGATCGAATTTGCGGTGAGATGTATCAATTAGGGCGGTTTTTTGCCCTTGAATAACAAAAGAATTATAAGTGGTACCGTTTTCTAAACCAAATTCGATATCAAAGCGATCGCGATCCCAATCCAAACAGCGCAAGGTAAAAGTATTTTCGGCGATTTCTTGGGTTTGTGTGGTTAAACGGCTGGTTTTAGCGGGTTTTGTGGTGATTAAAGCAACCATAATTTCTATCTCCCACAGGATTTAATTCGGAACTGCATTTGCTTAATTCCTATAGTGACTTGCTTTCAGCGATTTGTAAAATACCAATTACTCAAGTAAATGATTAGTTAGATTTATATAATCTTTTCTCTATGGTTGCGAGTATTAATTTGAGTGCAGGCCTTGCCGAATCAAGATAGGATACTAAATCCTGTTTAAAAGCTATAGGAGAGCGGGGAGCGGGGAGCGGGGAGCGGGGAGAAGGGAGAAACAATCCATAACTTGGCAGTCAATCGTACTATTAAAAACGGATTGGCTCTTCTCGACTTTGTGTGATAATTTTTGCTTATGGAATCGTGAAATACTTATCAGACAAGACTTTTAGGACTATCTTGCGGATATTCTATCAGTATAGACCCCGTTTCCACACAGTATGAATACTAATTGTGCATCGTATCCACAAATTAGCTTAGTCCTCGGTTTTAAAAACTGCACTTTTACATAGGGTTGGCTGAATATCTCAACGATAAAATCGGATGTTTCGGCTGAAGTCCCAAAATATATTGAAAAATTTCCTCCTTGAACATCCAGAATCCCTAATGGAACTAAAACCTCAGGACATTGATAATCATGATCTAAAGCTTTGATTGGTTCTCGGGTTCTTCTTTTTCCTTCTCTTGATAAATCCCCAATTTTTACTTTAGCTTTAGAATCTAGAGAAATTCTCTTTTCGGATTTTCATCAGCTTCTTTATTAGCTTTAGCTACGTTCTCAAAGATATTATCTGTTTCGGGAATTTTCTTGAAAGGCTTCACTTTTTGTGTTTTTTTAAACGGTATCCCATCCGATTTAAAATATACCCAATGGTTTGACGACAAGGTAACTCCTCATCTTTATCCCCTTTCTCTGCGATTAAAGCTTCTCGCACCGCTCTAGCACTGATTTTAGCATAAGCAAATGTTGATTGAAATTTAGGATAAGCTTGGGAATAGGTCGCCCCTAAACTTTTAAGATCTTCTTCTAAATTTATCAGGATTTCTTCCGGTTTTTTCCGCCCTCTTGCTCTATAATTATCCAAACAAGTTATTCCTGTTTCTAGTTCTTGTAATCCAGTCGCTATCGCTTTTCTTGATCATCCTAATTGACTTTCCGCTTTTCTTGGCGAAGCTTGAAAATAATCTTGAGCTACTTGCGCCATGACAGCTCGTTTCTTGAAGCCTGTTAGCTTAGAGGCTGCATCTTTTAGATGGGATTTTTTATTAAGTTATCCTTTTAGGATAACTGGTAATGTATTTGTCCGCAAGTCTCTTACCGTTTTATTCCTTGACGTTTAATGGGAGGAATGAGATATGATTAATTGAAGAATCATAAAGTTTTGTAACAAACCTTGACTGCTATCCTCCACCCCCAAGAAAAACCCCTGCTTAATCGTCCTTGGTACTCCCTCTCCCCTCTCTGGCAAGGAGACGAAACCGATGTTAAACAAGGTTTACCCCATAGCCAACTCGCACCCCCGTGGCAGATTTTAATTCTCGGCGATGGTTCTCCCACCCGTCATTTACAACTTTTAACCGGTGAAAAAACGGAAGTGGATGTGATCGATATGTCCCCCATCGGCGATGATGAGGATGGCGCACCGATGAAAATTAGCCTGATTCCGGGACCGAGATTGCGTCGTCAAGTCTGGTTACGCACAGCTAGTGGTCAAAGGTTAGCCTATGCCGCTTCTTGGTGGTCCGCCAATCAAGTGGACGAATATCTAGAAAATCGTTCCCTACCGATTTGGGAAAGTCTCTCGCGGCTGCACACGGAATTGTATCGCGATGTGCAGGGACTTTATTACGGTCATTCCCCGGAATTAGAAATAGCTTTTCGGGAAAAAGGAGCATTTTGGGGTCGTCATTACCTATTTTGGCACGCTCGCCAACCCCTTACCCTGATTTACGAGGTTTTTTCTCCCTATCTCCGTAAATACCTCGGCGAAATGAGAATTGATCAATTAGGATAACTGCCGTAGATATTTCTATGTAGGGTTTACTGAATAAATCTAAAAACCTTGTTGGATAATATCTTTAGGCTTTTTTGAAATCAAAAAGTGGGGGAAATTTAGGCACTTTTTCCCTGAAAATTAGGTAATTGGCCACCTCAAAACTGGTAAAACCCCACACCCCACACCCCACACCCTAGTTAATCTTTGGAAAGAATTAAATGATTTTTCTCTGTTAATTTGGCCATCCAACCCGGTTCAATCACAATCGTGCTAATTTTTTCGATAATAACTGCAGGTCCTGCCAGACAATCAAAAGGTTGCAGGTCTGAACGCTGATAAATTGGTGTTTCCCGCCATTGATTAGCCATAAAAACCGCTACTCGATCGAGGATAGGAGGTAATTCTCCCATGGCACGGGTGCGAGTTAAAATTGCTTCTTGGGGACTGTCCATAGTCTCGATCAATTCCACGGCGATAAACTCAACAATTAAAGCTTTTTCTTCTTGCTTAAACCCATAACGTCTTTGATGTTCCCGTTCAAAATCCTGACGCATTTGATCGCTAAAATTAACCGCTAAAGTGGCATCACTGCCTTGGTATTTTAAACTGACTTGCTGCCGCACCTGATTATAACCCTCTAATTCCCGACCTGCTAAAACTTCTAATTCGTTCATCTCCGTGAGTAACTGCCCGATTAAATCGGCATTTAACGGCTGTTCGATCGCTTTTTCTTTAATTACCCTCAAATCGGCCAAACCCATGCCGTAGGCGCTTAAAACCCCGGCATAGGGATGGAGAAAAATGCTTTTCATTCCCAGAGTATCGGCAATTAAACAGGCCACTTGACCCCCAGCACCGCCAAAGGTACAAAGAGTATAATCACTGAGATCATAACCCTTTTGCAGAGAGATTTTTTTAATCGCATTAGCCATATTTTCCACGGCAATTTGAATAAACCCCGCAGCCAGCAGTTCAGGACTATTATTACCCCCCATTGTTGCGGCCAATTCTTGAAACTTTGTCAGCACAATCTCTCTATCTAGGGGTAAATTTCCCTCTTGTCCAAAAATAGCGGGAAAATAGGCAGCTTGAATTTTTCCTAACAAAACATTAGCATCGGTAATTGTTAAGGGTCCCCCCCGTCGATAACAGGCAGGTCCTGGATTAGCTCCGGCACTTTCCGGCCCAACCCGAAAACGATAACCATCATAGACTAAAATCGAACCCCCACCAGCAGCCACGGTGTGAATACTTAACATCGGCGCTCGCATTCTTACGCCGGCAATTTCGTTATCTGTTTGCCGCTCATATTCCCCTTGAAAATGAGAAACATCGGTGCTAGTTCCTCCCATATCAAAACTGATAATTTTGCTAAATCCCGCCCTTAAACTGGTTTGTACTGCGCCAACTATTCCCCCCGCAGGACCGGATAAAATGCTATCTTTACCCTGAAATTTATCGGCGGTGACTAAACCGCCATCGGATTTCATAAATAGCAAGCTAGTTTTCGGTAATTGCTGGCTAATACTATCAACATAGCGGCGTAAAATTGGCGATAGATAGGCAGAAACTACTGTGGTATCTCCCCGGGATACCAGTTTCATTAAAGGACTGACTTGATGGGAAATGGCTAGATGAGTAAAGCCGATTTCTTCGGCAATGGCTGCCACTTGTTTTTCGTGGTCAGGATAACGATAACTGTGCATAAAAACAATCGCACAACTTCGGATACCCGCTTGATAAACTGGTATTAAATCGGCTTTAACTTGGGCGGGATTAACGGCGATTAATTCCTGTCCTTGACTATCGTAGCGTTCGGCCACTTCGATAACTTGTTCGTATAATAAAGAAGGAAGAATAATTTGACGGGCAAAAATATCGGGGCGATTTTGATAGCCAATTCTCAAGGCATCTTTAAAACCTTTGGTGATTAACAAAACCGTGCGCTCTCCCTTTCTTTCTAACAGCGCATTGGTGGCTACCGTTGTTCCCATTTTAATCACTTCGATGTTGTCTAGGGAACCGCTAATATCTTTAATCCCTTGAATGACTGCATCTGGGTATTTTTCGGGATTTTCCGAGAGCAGTTTATAGAGAACAATCCACTGTTGATCGGCAAGGGGAACAATCAGAAATCTAGCGGCATCTTTAGCTAGTCGTTCGACAATTTCTGGTTGATCGATTATCGCCACTATATCGGTAAAAGTTCCCCCTCGATCAATAAAAAATTTTAACATAATCCCTTCCAGGTCTCAGAGTCAGTTAACAATTGCGCCTAATCCTTTTAAGATAAACTAGATTGATTTATCTGAGTAAGCAAAATGTCCACAGGAATCGCTATCTTAGGGGTAGGACGTTGGGGAGTCCACTTCGTCCGTCATTTTTCTCAACATCTCTCAGCACAAGTAGTGGCGATCGTTGACTCCTCTCCTGAAAAACTCCGTCTCTGTCGCGATCAATTTAATCTCGATACTAATAAGGTTATTTTAGCCAATGACTGGGAATCTATTCGCAATCACCCCGAAATCTCAGCCGTAGTCGTTGTTACTCCTGCCATCAGCCATTATCCCCTGATTAAAGATGCGCTTAATTTAGGTTATCACGTCCTCGCCGAAAAACCCTTAACCCTCAATCCCCAAGAATGTGGCGAATTAACGGAATTAGCGGCGCAAAAACAGCGTATTTTATTAGTTGATCATACCTATCTTTTCCATCCAGCCGTTATCACCGGACAAAAACTCCTGCAATCCGGGGGTATCGGTAAACCTCTTTATGGTTATGCCACTCGCACCCACCTGGGGCCGGTTCGTCAGGATGTGTCCGCTTTGTGGGATCTAGCTATTCACGATATCTCGATTTTTAATAGCTGGTTAAATAGTACACCAATATTAGTTCAGGCGAGGGGAACCTTCTGGCTACAACCTAATCTAGCCGATTTAGTCTGGTTAACCCTGATCTATGGCGATGGTTTTCAAGCAACTATTCATCTTTGTTGGTTGAATCCCGATAAACAGCGACGATTAGCAGTAGTTGGCAGCAAAGGGACTTTAATTTTCAATGAATTAGACTCTCGATCGCCTTTAACCCGACAAAAGGGCGATTTTGAACGTCAGGAAGCCTATTTTATTCCCCGGGGACAGGAGACGGAATCTATCCCTATTGCCGATGGTGAACCCCTGAAAGCATTGTGCGAACATTTTTTAGAGTCGGTGGCTACGGGTGTCGATTCTCCTGTATCTTCGGGATCGGTAGCGACGGAATTAGTCAAAATCCTCCAGGCCGCAGAATTATCTCTAGCCAGAGGTGGAGAGATTGTGCGCTTAGAATAGGGAAACATGGGATCGATAAGCTGTTGACTATCTAAATTACTCGTTAAGACTGCACCGGGGTTGAGAGCAGGGAAACGAGCGATCGCTGTCTGGTTAGTCGATGTGTTTGGCAATGATGCCAGTGCGACGGTTGCGGTGAGGTAAAATCTACGGCGTTTCCCAGAAAGATCAACTATAACCTGATTTACTATTGACGAGGAGTTGATACATGACTAGCAATTATTGTAGGTTGGGTTGACGCAAGGAAACCCAACCAAGAGTAACCTTTGGGGTGGTTGGGTTTCGCTTTTTCCAGCGAATTGAGCTATTTTCGACCCAGTATTGTTTCGCTCAACCCAACCTACGAGGCGATGCGATCGCTAATGCGTTAATCATTGTCGAGGTTTTATCAAAATCAACCAGAGATTATGATCGCACTGATAAGTTTAAATTTTATCGCTCCATTCCTGACTTTAAGGAATATGTTTTGATTGATCAATATCGTTATTATGTAGAACAATTTTATCAACAAGATAATGGAGAATGGTTATTTAAAGTTTATGAATTAGACAAGGATGTTTTAAGGTTTCATTCTGTAGATTTCCAAATTTAACTGATGAATATTTATCAACGAATTGATTTTAATTTAATTGAAGAATAATGATTAAATCCCATCTCAATTATCTACCAAAATCAGTTGATATTGCGATTCTCAAGATCAAGAAGGAAACCCAACAAAAAAATAAGAGGATCGAAATAGCGATCGCCTATTCAGACGGATTTAGGTGTTGACTGTTGGGTTTCGTTCCGAGGTCCCAATCTATGAAACGATGCGATCGCACTTAGTCAAATTCAGCAAAATAAGCTTTAACTTCATGCCGGAAATTTTCAGACTGGAAGGCTATGTTTTCTTTTTCTATGCTAATGAAGGCAATGAACCCATGCACGTTCACGTTCGACGCGGCGGGGGGTATGCTAAATTTTGGCTAGAGCCGCTAGAATTGGATTATGCTAAAGGTTTGAAAACTAAAGAAATTGTTCGGGCTGAAATTATCATCACAGAAAACTTAGAAACAATACGGAGGAAATGGCATGATGTATTTGGTACATGAAAGCACAGTAAAAGCTCAAAAAGTTTGGGTTGAAGATAAATGGATTTGTATTCGTTTAGAAGACGATAGAGAAATTCGTTTTCCTGCCTATAAAAATAAACGGTTATCAAAAGCAACTTCTGAACAATTAGCAGAGGTTGAGTTAATTTGTGATGGGACGGGATTACATTGGGAAACCTTAGATGAGGATTTGTCTATCATTGGCATTTTAGCAGGAAGATTGGGTGCTTAAATGTTAAATGCTTAAACAAATCGGCCCCACCGAACCTAGCAATCATAGCAATTATCCTAGGTTGGGTTGACCCAAGGAAACCCCACAAAAAAATAAGAGGATCGAAATAGCGATCGCCCTTTTTAAAATCCTACAGTAATCATTTTTCCATAGCTCCTTTGCTTCCTTGTAGCCTTGTTTGATTCGCACTGTGAATTTATCTGTCACCAGTAAGACTTTTGATAATCTTTTTAGCCAATCGCTCATTAATTTCTCGATGTCTGGGAATTGGTTCTGTTTTTCCAGTATCTGGATTATGGTAAATATCGTGGGGAGCATCTCACCTTTGTAACCCCTAAATCAGGTTTTTATGTCAAGCTATTTTGAAAACCTTGCTAGAAAACAGTTTTAGGGATAAGTATAATTACTCACTTGCATAAATGAGATCCAGCTTGCTCTAATTGTGCAATTAAATCATGTCTTTTCATGCGAGTTCAAACTCTGCAACTCTCTTGATTCCGGGGATTTCTTCCGTAGTAAATGTTTTGTAGAGATCGACCAAGTTTTCGATTAATTCTTCTAAGTCAACACCTTGGGTCCAATGATCGGGAAATTCATTCAAATAGCCCAAGAACATCCCATCTGATTCTTTCCAATATGTATATGGAATCCTCATGGTGAAATCCTCATTCTGCGTTGCTAACGATATTAAGTTGACCCCTATTATAACGGAATTGCTCTCAAGCCACGATCAGCTTTATTATCAGGGTTGGCAGCGAGATTGCCGCTTTAGACTTCGCAAAATCCGCGATCGCCTATTCAGACAGCTTGAGGTGTTGACTGTTGGGTTTCCCTTTCCCCTAAAATTGAGAGGTTTTCTTTAACCCATTAGACCTCTTGCAAAAGTCTTAAGTCGATCCTTGTACAGCAACATTTTTGAAGATTATCAACTACTAATAAATAATTAACTGAAAGTCCCTCCCATTATTGTTTCTATCGTTTGTT
>SFAU01000094.1 GCA_007096045.1 Microcystis novacekii Mn_MB_F_20050700_S1
AGAGCGGCCGAAGATCCGGAATTTGAAACCTTCTACACTAAAAATATTCTGCTTAACGAAGGTCTGAGAGCTTGGATGGCTCCCCAAGACCAACCCCACGAAAACTTTATCTTCCCTGAAGAAGTATTACCTCGCGGTAACGCTCTCTAAAGATGGCAAGAAAATTTACCGAATAGGGGGAAGGGTGAAGTCAAATCACCCTTCTTTTTTGTTGATTAAGGCATTTCAGGCAACTACTACTCATTTTCTGGATACCCCTGTAAGATAAACTAGAGAATTTCTGGGAGATAAAGAGAATGTTTCGCCAAATTTTATTATCTGGTCTCGGTTTATTGCTAATTTGTCCCCTAGGGAGCGAGCCGGCAGCGGCCAGAACCACGAGAATTAATTGTGAAAGTCAAAACGGTCGCACTACTCGCTGTCCCGTCAACGCTAGATGGGCCCAAGTAAGATTAATCCGCACTCGCTCCGCTGCTCCCTGTGAGGGTAATTGGGATTTCGAAAACGGCAATATTGTGGTAAGAAATGGTTGTCGGGGCGAGTTTGAGGTACGCACCGACGACCATGACGGTAATTCTGGTGGCGGTTGGGACGGTAATGTTTACGAAGAATTTCGCCTCCCCAATATTGGTCGTTTTGTCGTCGATCGCCGCAGTTATTATGATAGTGGCAGAATTAGAGAATTTGATGCGATTGTTAATGGCAGTCGCGAGCGTTGGTGGGCCAATTGTCGAGGCGGCGAACTCGGCAGCGGTAGTCGTCGCATCCGCTCATCCCGGGAAATCGATCGAGTAGTGGACTTTGTTTGTGAGGATCGGGGTTAAATATAGAAACCAAAAACCTATCTAAAACCTTTTGAAGTTACTCATTTATATAGCTAGATAACTAAAATGAGTAACTTTTCCTGAAGATAGATTTTAAGAACGTTATCAGGTAAGCTAAGATGCACTTTAACCGCCTATCATTAGATTGCCTGAATCTCTCCCAATCTCTTGACTTGCCTCGAACAGTGGCTTGAGAAAACTAAAATCCTTAAGATAACTGCTGCAAGAAACCCGTTTTCTTGAGTAGATTGGAGGAAAATATATGGAGCCGGCAAACACCTTAGATGCTCTAATGCTCAAAACCATCATCAAGGAAAGCGTCCGCGAAGTTATGCGGGAAGAGTGGTTTAAATTCTTCGAGATGCTGATTCCCTATGTTGATGATATAGAACAAGCTGACATAGAAGCAAACTTTAATCCTGTTGATTACAAAGACGACGGCTTCGTTGATATTACAGGCTGGTTTAATCGTGAAGATCAGGATCAGTAGATCAGCCAATAAATTTTTGGAGAAACTAGATGCCAATGGCCGAAAATCTGTTTTGACTAAAATTGGTATTCTCAAAACCTGCCTTGAAACTCAAAACGTTTATCCCCCTGAAGAACTTGATATCAAAAAACTTAAAGGTGAGTTAAAAGGATTCCCCAGAATTCGTGTTGGCAAAATGCGAGTTATTTTTGAAATCGGCAAGGAGACAGACGAAATCTTTATTTATGAGATTAACTTTAGAGGTAATATTTACGATTAATTAAGCGATTAGCAACGTTCGGATTTACCAATTATTTTCGATACTTCTTTCCGCAGCCATCTAACTTTCATGGGTTAATTTAGCCAATACTGCTTCTTCTTCGTCAGCAAAGTATCCAGCTTTGAGAGTTCAAAAATGAGAAAAATAGGGATGAAGTTGCCTAAAATCTCTTTATGCTTAGTTCTCCTGACTACTGACTACTGGCTCCTTACTCCTCTCTCTGAGGTTTACTGATTACCGATCACTGATTACTGATTAGAGAATACCCGCGTTAGAAAGACCGAGAACCAGTCCCGCACCGAGAATATGGCCAAAACTCATGGTAGCCAATAATTCCGGCAGACCGAAGCTTTTTTTCGAGGCTAACTGCGGCAAGGGTAAAGCCGGACCTGCCCCAGTATTTTGGATGGCAAAATAACCGATAACGAACGCTACTAGGTTAGCTAAGGTCATGGTAATGCCGACGGATAAATTCCAGGGAATGGTTTGAGCGGTGGCTAAAAGTAAGGCAGAAGGGATCATTTGCGCTCCAGTCTTGATAAGATTTTGTTAATCAAAGGGCATTATAAAAAGCTCTTGACCCAAAACTGCTTTTTGTTTGAATACTTAACAGTTTTTGTAACGTTTTGTGAATAAAATTAAATGCGAATTAAAATTTGCGGCATTACCCAACCGGACCAGGGACAAGCGATCGCTAATTTAGGAGCTACGGCCTTAGGTTTTATCCTCGTACCGAGTTCGCCGCGTTACGTCAAAATTGAGCAAATTAACGCTATTACTTCCGCAATACCCGACAAAATTGATTTTATTGGTGTTTTTGCCGACGAGCAACCCGAAATTATTCAGCAAATAATTGTTAAAACACCCTTGACAAGTGTGCAGTTACATGGTAGAGAATCTCCCGAATATTGCCAAAGGTTGCGGCAATTATTACCCGGCCGGGAAATTATCAAAGCTTTACGGATCAAAGACAGAGAAAGTCTGGAAAAGTCAGCAATTTACTTCAATAACGTCGATACTTTACTTTTAGATGCCTACCATCCCCAATTGCTCGGCGGTACGGGACATACCTTAGACTGGCAAGCCTTAGCTGGTTTTTCGCCCCCCTTGCCCTGGTTTCTGGCCGGAGGACTCAACCCCGATAATATTAGTGAAGCTTTAACTCGGCTGCACCCCAATGGTATTGATGTCTCTAGCGGCGTTGAGCGATCGCCGGGTGATAAAGACCTCAAAAAAGTCGCCCTCTTGTTAGAGCGACTGCAAACATTCCGTTATTAGGGGATAGGGGATAGGGGATAGGGAAATTTCAGCTAAATTACTCACTTCCCCATCTCCCTGACTAGAAGAAATTGGGTTTATGACGGATCAGGTTAAGATACTCCTCGCGGGTTTTTTGCTCGTCTTGGAAGACTCCTAACATGGCGCTGGTGACGGTCCAAGATCCCGGTTTCTGCACCCCGCGCATCACCATGCACATATGGGTTGCTTCCATGACCACCGCAACCCCTTGGGGTTCGAGAATTTCTTGAATCGCTTCGGCAATCTGACGAGTGAGGCGCTCTTGAACCTGTAAACGACGGGAATACATTTCCACAATGCGCGCCAGTTTACTTAATCCGACGACCTTTTGATTAGGAATATAGGCAACGTGGGCCCGACCCATGAAGGGTAACATATGATGTTCACAGAGACTAAAGAAGTCAATATCGCGCACTAACACCATCTCATTATGACCTTCATCGAAGATCGCACCATTAACGAGGGTTTCTAGGGATTGTTGATAGCCTTGGGTGAGAAACTGCATCGCTTCGGCCACCCGTTTGGGGGTTTTTAATAAACCTTCTCTTTCGGGATCTTCTCCCACCGAGATGAGGATATTTCTGACCGCATCCATCATCTGTTCTTTGTTTTCGTCGGAAGTTGGATGAATTTGAGCGGTTTTGCCATTGTGGGTGTTGCGATCGGGGCGAGTGGTCACGCGTGCTTGGATAGCGTCGGTTAGATTACCGTTTAAACCGTTAGAAGAAGCTATGGTCATAATGAAGAGGCCTGTAGGCGAATTGATCGATAAATAGAAGTATTTTGGGTTATAATGCCCCCGCACTGGGCATAATGGTCATCGTTTCCACTACAGCCTGTTTGGGCAGTAACACCGCTTGCAGAATGGCCTGCGCGATGATATCCGGGGTTAACATGGCCGAGCGATCGAAATCTGCTTTGACGCTATCGCTGTCCCAGATGGGGGTATTGACAGCCCCAGGGGTGATAATCGTGACGCGAATGGCGTTAGCCCGCTCCTCCAGGGCTAAAATGCGAGAAAATGCCACTAATCCCGCTTTGCTGACACTATAGGCCCCCCAATCAGGGAAGAAATTATCGGATGCGATCGAGGAAACATTAATGATCGTGCCTCCTCCCTGTTGACGCATGGCAGGTAAAATCCCCTGCACACACTGGTAAACACTGGTTAAATTCAGGTCGATCACCCGCTGCCAGTCTGACAAAGGTGTGTCAGCTAAGGGATTTGTGTAACCCATGCCAGCATTATTGATCAGGATATCGATCGGTCCGGATTCTTGGGCGATTTTAGCGATACTAGGAGCTACTTCCGGGATATCTGCCAAATCTAAGGGGTAAGCTTGGGCTGATACGCCTAAATCTGCCGCCATTGCCGCCACGGTTGCCAATTTTTGCCGATCGCGACCGATTAAAACCAGATTAATTCCCGCCTTGGCGAAAGCGAGAGCGGTTTCTTTGCCGATGCCGCTACTGGCTCCGGTGATCAGCGCTCGCTGTTGACGAATAACAGAGTTCATGGTATAATCTGAAATCTCGTAATTCTTGGTAGTTAAGGGAAAATTTTGGCGGTCAGGGGAACCCTAGAAAAGTTTAAGGGAGTTGGGTTGGATCGGAGCAGTTTTTCTCGCACCAAAATTGCTGCGTCCACCTGGGGCGGGGGGAAGCATTGACTATCGGGTAGGTTCAAGATTTAAGAATCGTTACAAAATTTTACCTAGCTAATTATAGCACTGTTAAGTCAGGGATCACTAATCTTTGTGTATATTCAGATATCTAACCAGCGAGGGGAAAAAGCGGACTGGTTGGCGAGAATTCTTGAGGCTGCCTTGAAACTCCCTCCCCCTGCGCTGAAAACTACTCACCGGAGGAGATGACAGGGGTGGGTTGAGTGCGATTGACAATCACCACTCGATCGCCGACAACGGGACTTCTAGCGAGGAGAATTCCCTCGTTATCCTTGATTTCCAAGCGCCGAAAATCGAGACTTTGGCAACGTTGAAAAACCGAATTAGCCAATTTATCCTGTTGTGATGCCTCCAGACTATACCAATTATCGCCCAAAATAACTACTAGACGACTAGCCAAAAAGTCCGCTTCTATAGTAGAAATAATCCCGGTGGGATAACGAGTAGTTAAATCGGTAATTTCTTCTTGAATGGCTGCGACTAAACTTTGTTCGGGAGTTAATCGCGGTTTTGCTTTAGTAATCGGGACGGGAATCGGTGCCTCTGGTGCGGTTAATTCTGGAGGAGTTGCGATAATTTCCCCGGCTGCCGGTGGGGGACTAGAGACAACTTCAGGCATATTTTCGGCAATTTCCGCCGGATTTTTCGGTAAACTGATCACAGCTACTAAGAGGATAGTGACTAAACTTCCTGTTAACAAGCCGGTAATTAACCAATCGGGAATTTTTTCGCTAATTCCCCCCGGTAAAAGTCGGCGGATTTTGTTCAAAATCGCCGTCCACCACCCTTCCACCTGCTCGAAATCTGGTAAAATATCGTCGATTCCCTCCGCTGCTTCGATGGGAGAATCTGGGGTTAAACTTTGCTCAACTTCTGCGAATTCGTCTGGTTTTAAAGCAGCGGCTAACTGTTGCGTTGAGTTAAGAAGATTATCAACAGCAACTTTTGGGGGTAACACTATCCCCGTTCCCGTGTTAAGTTGGGAAACGATCGAATTTAACTGCTCGATCGCCTCTTGTAGTCGGACCACCGTTTCTGCTTGGCTGAAATTCTCTCGCTCATTTGGTTGAGTCATAATTAATTCTTCTTAACTCGCTGCCATTCTTTTTCAAAATATCATTCTATGCGCCGTTTTCTCGGTTTTTTAACCAGTATTTTCCTTGTCTTCCTGACTGCTTGTGGTAGTGTCACTCCCCCGCAAGAATTTGCCCCCCCTGGAGAAATCGTCGAAAAAGCCCTTTTATTACAATTTCGTCACACATCCGATCGCCTTAGTCAATCTTTAGAGATCGATGATCCGCAGGCAAAAATTGCTAAAATTAATGTCACCAGTCTAGAACCGCTTTATGTGGGCAATTTGCCCGCTTATCACTTGCAGGGAGATTACGATCTAACTCTACAATTGCCCCATCAAAAAGATACCAAACAACACAACAATTTTGATCTTTATTTACAAAGACAGATCGAGGGGAAAACTTGGCGTTTACTGGAAGAAGTTGCCTCCCAATGGCGCAGCTATTTAGTCAGATAACCGGAAAAAGCCCGGGGATTTTGCTATAGTCTATGATCATCAGCAATTGACAATCCTCAAAGGGAAAATTTAGCGATTATGATTACCTGTCCTCGTTGTCAGCACAAGGTCGATAGTCAAGCCTTACAATGTCCCTACTGTTCTAATATTTTCAAGGCCTATGGTCATCCCGGCATGACCCTGCATCAAGCTGTCACTGGCGAGTTTTTATGCCAAACTTGTCTGTATCATGGCGATGATAGCTGTAATTTTCCCCAACGTCCCTACGCTACCAGCTGCACTTTATACAAAAATAGCCAAATAATAGCCGAAAAAATTCCTCCTCTCCCTTTGCCTAGGGTTTTAAAAAATTGGTGTCTCAGAAATAAGGGATTATTGCTATTATTAACCCTGATTTTGGCCAGTGTTGCCCTGGCTTTTATAAACTCACGTCGTTAATTTTCTTGCTGGCGATCGAGCCTTGATATAGATCTAGATCGAACCAGAAAGTTGTGCCAATTCCCACTTCACTAATCAAATGAATTTGACTATAGTGTTTTTCGATAATATTTTTGACAATCGATAATCCTAATCCCGTCCCTTCTAGGGTATGAACGCGATTTTCTACCCGATAGAAGCGATCGAATATGGCACTTTGATCCTCGGCATCGATGCCAATACCAGTATCGGATACTTCCACGCGAATTTTGGGAGTTTCTTGGGGATTATCTCTGCTTATTTTATAGGCACGAATCACCACTTTACCGCCAGCAGGAGTAAATTTTAGGGAGTTACCGACTAGATTAGTTAATACCTGTAAAAGTAGATCATAATGACCTAAAATTGGTAGTAAATTGGCTTCAATTTCCGAGCTTAATTCTAGTCCTTTATCCCTAGCATTGAGTTGATAGGTTCTCAGGGTTTGTTCGATTAATTGTCCGATATCGAGCGCATCTAAGTTATAGTTACGGGAGGATTCTAACCGAGAAAGATCGAGAACATCATTAACCAAACGAGTTAGGCGATCAGTTTCATGATTGGCGGTTTCTAAAAACTCTCTTTTTTCTGTATCGCTGAGATCCTCACCAAATTCTGTCAGGGTTTCAATAAAAGATTTTATGTTAAATAAAGGGGTTCTTAACTCATGGGAAACATTGCTAATAAATTGACTTTTTGCCTCATTTAATTCTGTTTCTCTGGTAATATCCTGTAGCGTCATAGCAATTCCCCGGACATTCTCCCGATATTGATCGAATACCTGAGTTAACAAAATGCGAATTGTGCAGGGTTTCGGTTGAGTTAAAGATAATCTAAATTCCGCCGGGGAATAGTTATTATTTTCCCGTTCAACAACAGCATTTTTCTGATTTTGATTAGCTGCTTCTTCTGGCTGGAGGGGTTCTCCTGCCGCAATTTGATAGAGAGGTTTAGTTAGTTTAACCGTTAACTCCGAAGGAAAAAGATGGAGAACATTTTGACCGATAATTTCCCCATCTTCCCAGCCAAATATTTCCCGAGCTGCAGGATTAATTAATAATAATTGAAAATTAGTATCTAAGAGAATTGCCCCATCCGCAATAGTGGACATTAACGTATCTAGTTTGGCTTTTTCGGCGGTCATTTCTTCGATATTTTGTTCTTCGTATCGTTCTAACTTTTCCGCCATTTCATTAAAACTGAGAATTAATTCCCCTAACTCTCCTCCCAGGGGTAAATCAATGCGCTGCTTAAAATTTCCTGCCGCAATATTTTTGACCCCGACTAATAACTCCTTGATTGGTTTGGTGATAGTTAAAGCATTAAAAACAGCCCCCAGAATCACCATGGCCCAAATCGAGACAAAAACGGCAATAGTAACATCACGGGTTAGATTAGAAGAAGCGACCACAATAGCGTTAGGATTGATCCCGATCGCCAATACTCCTAAATATTTGCCTTCATGATTCAAGGGAACAAAGACATCGGTTACTTCACCATCGGGGGTTTTATGCTGACGGACGAGGGGAGTTTCCCCATTTTCGCCATAATTTTCTGGTAATTGAATGCGACGCTCGATCGTCAGGGAATTCTTAACTTCGGCGGTAGAATAGGGAATGCCGAAAAATATCTGACCCTCCTCGTTAGCGTAGATCAAATAACGAACACTGGAGGTACTACTGTAAAAACGGGCTGAAAAACGGGCTAAATCGGTTAAATTGTCCTCAGCAATCAGAGGGGAGACATTAGCGGCTAATAACAGCCCTAAATCCCGGCCAAAACGGGTATCATTGAGACGGACATCCTGCTGGATCGTGTTAACTGCCCAAAAGGTTAAACCACTCATCAACAAAGAAACGGCTAAAGTAGCCGCAGCCATTAATTTAGTTTGGAGGGTGAATTCGGAACACCAATGGGCGATCGCTTCTCGGAGACTGGGCAGAAAATTAAACACGGTTAGGCAGGATTAATCTGTATTCTTGACGACTCTATCGCTCAAATCGCGGGTTAATATGATCATCTTAACTCATTATTAAGCTGGTAGCGGTTAAGCTGGCTGTAATCGCACTAAGTGTCCGAGAAAGTCAAGAAATGCCCAAAAGCGCCAAGAGTTCTGATTTTAGCTACCCCCGGTACTTCTGTGGTGTAGATACTGAACACACCTAGATTTTGCCGTTGACTAGAGGTTTCGATCGCTGGTTTTAAGATTTGATTTTTGATGATATTTCTGGCTGCCACTGGCAAAGAATCGATCGAGTCACAGAGACCAACTTTCTCGCAAGCGATTTTGTCGGCATGAGCGAGAAGTTTTTCTGAGGCGTATTCGGTGTAAAGTTCTTGGGGGGGATTGGTAAATCCCATAATCCCCGCTATTACCCCCAAGGCGATCGCTGCCTTGAAGAAATTACCCCCCATAGCTACTTAGCTCCTTGATTTTGTCTTCTCCAGTCTATTTTGACAAGACATTTTCGATCTGGCTAGGGGGCAGTGTTAATTTCTTAAACCAATACCGGGTGCATAGCACTCTAGTACATTTCCTGTGAGACTGCAACTAATTAACAGATAATCACAGTGAGAACAGGCGGTGCTAACGAGATGGTGTTCTAAAATATGCTGTCTTTCGGCAAAATTTCCACAATTAGGACAGCGTACTTGTTGCAGGGTGATCATAGCAAACCTCGTTAAGTAGTTATTTTCTGTATATAAAGCTAGTTTTTCTTGATCCCAATCGGTTTAAGCCTATTTTTTCCTTGATCCCCATTATGGAGTTGATCATCTGATCTGGCTAGTAATTTTTACTAAACTTTGCAATTTTTCTGGAAAAATTTAATAATTTCTTTCTATTATTTTTTACCTCGATCGGATATGTATCGGTCATTTTGGGGAACGGAAAACCGGCAGGTGAACTATTAAACTGCTGATCCCTTACTGCTATAATTACGGCTGAGATTATTGATTATCCTATGAAGTACGCTCTGGTTCACGAGTGGTTAACCCCAAAGGCGACGGGGGGATCGGAATTAGTGGTTAGGGAGATTTTACAATGTCTAGAGGCGGATTTATACGCTTTGATCGATTTTGAGTCCACTAATCCCGATAGTTATCTCTATGGTCGCTCGATCGGGACAACTTTTCTGCAAAATTTCCCGAAAGCGAGAAATGGCGTACAAAAATACTTACCTTTTCTCCCCCTAGCGATCGAGCAGTTAAATTTAGAGGATTATGATGTAATTTTATCCTCCTCCCATTGTGTGGCTAAAGGGGTTTTAATACGACCGGATCAGGTGCACATTTGTTATTGTCACACTCCCATGCGTTACGCTTGGGATTTAACTTTTGACTATCTAGCTAATAGTAAGTTAGGACAGGGATTACCCGGTATTTTCACCCGTTATCTCTTGCATGGGTTGCGTCAGTGGGATGTGATTTCTGCTAATCGTGTGGACTATTTTCTGGCTAATTCCCACCACACCGCTAGACGCATTTGGCGCTGTTATCGACGGGAGGCAAAAGTTATTTATCCTCCCGTACAAATCGAGCGTTTTCCCTACCAAGAGAAAAAAGAAGATTTTTATTTAGTAGTCTCTCGTTTGGTTAGTTATAAAAAAGTCCCTTTAATTGTGGAAGCATTTAATCAATTGGGATTACCCCTAGTGGTTATTGGAGATGGTCCCCAGATGGCTTTAATCCGACAGTTAGCGAGGGATAATATTCAGATTTTAGGTGCGGTTTCCGATCAAATGGTAGCGGAATATATGTCGAAAGCAAAAGCGTTTATTTATGCTGCCTGTGAGGATTTTGGTATTGCTTTAGTGGAAGCGCAAGCTTGTGGTACTCCCGTGATTGCATTGGCTGCTGGAGGTGCTTTAGAAACCGTGCGGGATCTGCGGGAAAATTCTCCCCAGGGAACAGGATTACTTTTTGGGGAACAAAATCCCCAATCTTTGGTAGAAGCAGTTAAATATTTTGTCGATCACAGGGATAAGATTGATCCAGAAAATTGTCGGCAACAGGCTAATAGATTTACTCCTGAAATCTTTCAAAGTAACTATAGTTTATTTGTCGAGGGACATTCAATATCTAAAAGTTATTGCTAAGTTTAATTAGATCAGTTATCTTAATAGAGAGCTATGAGGTTTTCGTTTTAGGGAGTCAGTCATTGATCGTCGATAACAAATTAGCTTACACTTCATCTTGAGCAAAAACGTTGTCAAAGAGGGGAAAGGCAATGCGTAACTCCTATAATAATATTATTATTTCGCCAATGCTAGGGGTGTATCACCTGCGCTCAAAATGTAATATTATGGATATTTATCTAAAGTTGAGATCTAGCCAACGCTGATAGCTTACCGTGATGCTTGTGATGACAGAAAAGCGAGGATTATAGCCGTGCCTTGGAATCGAGTTAATCAATGGGTAGAAAAACGCTCTTTAGTGGCCTTAGAATCAGCTTATCAAAGAGCGCTGAAAATTAAAGCGATCGAAGATAAACATTTTGGGGGACAAAAAATTTCCCCGGCTGCCGTGGGAGGAAAAAGTGTTTATGATTACTTTCAAAGTACCCTAGAACGGGAATTATTACAGATACGTCTCGATTTAACCCAAGTGCGTCTGGCTAATTTTCTTAACCCGCAAACTAACCCAGAAAATAATAACATCCTAGAGACTTTAAAGGCGATCGAGGATATTATCGGTAAATATCGCCTAGATTTAGGGGAATTGCTGCCCCCATTACCGAATAATCAAACCCCAAATTTGCCTAAAGCGAATCTCACCGGTGATAGCTCTAGCGATAAAACTAACCAGACAATTTCTCCTGCAACCAGTAATAAATTTTTTAACTTCCAGCAAGAATTAACCCCCGAATACGAACAAACCGTTATTAAACAACTCCGTACCCTGCGACAACAGCAGCGTATAGCTATTCGTTTTATCCTGATTATTATTTTAGTTCCTCTCTCGGTACAGGTTATCAGTAGAAACTTTATTTTTAGCCCTGTTTTAAACTATTTTGGTGTGGATAGAGCGAAAATATCAGAAGTTTATATTTCTCAGGAAATAGGCGAAAAATATCTCAGTGAATTTGCTAGACTTCAAGAAATTGAAGAAATCAAGCAGGTTTTAGGAGTAGCAAAAGCAGGGCATGAATCAGAGGAAAAATTTCGGGAACAGGTGCAAGAATTATTCAGAGAAGCGGGTTATGAAAGTCAAGATGGTTGGAAAAACTTACTCTCCGATATTACTGGATTAATAGCCTTTATTGCGATCCTAATTTTTGGTCGTCAACAATTGGCGATTACGCGAGCTTATGTTAGTCGTTATTTTCTCAGCTTAAATGATATCACCAAAGCCTTTATCTTTATCCTCTTTACCGATATATTTGTCGGCTTTCACTCGGCGGAGGGTTGGACGGTGATCTTAGAAACTTTGTTCCGGCACTTTGGTTGGCGGGAAAATATTACATTTATTAGCTTGTTTGTGGCCACTGTTCCCGTTATCCTAGATACCATCTTTAAACTATTAATATTTAATTATCTGACTCGTAAATCTCCCACTGCCGCAACTATCCTAGAAAAAATGAACCAGTAACGCCCTATGATCCTTAGCATTGCCGATACCTTCATTAAAAGACCAGTTCTGACCACAGTTTGCTCGATTTTAATCGTTTTGATCGGTGCGATCGCCATTCCCTTTTTACCCCTAGAAAAACTGCCCCAGTTGGCATTTATTCAGGTAGCGGTGAATGCCAACTATTTGGGAACCGATGCCAAAACCGTACAGGATAACGTTACCACGGTACTTGATCGCCAGATTAACGGGACAGAACAGATTGTTTATATGCAGTCCCAGAGTACCAACACCGGACAAAGTACGGTGAATGTCTATTTCCCAGTGGAAATGGATCGTAACATTGCCCAAGTCTTGGTACAAAACCGCGTCAGTACCGCCGCTGCTAGTTTACCGGAAGAAGTGAACCGGCAGGGGGTGACCACCAATACCCAATCCCCCAGCGTTACCCTTGCCTACGGGATTTCCGCCAAACCCGACGAAAAGGGCAATTATCCCTACGATACGGTCTTTTTAAGTAACTTTGTTGATCGGGTTATCGATGCCGAGATTCGCCGGATCGAGGGGGTTGGTAGTACAACAATCATCGGGGAGAGGGAATACGCCCTGCGTTTTTGGCTTAATCCCGATGCTTTAGCCGCTAGGGGTCTATCGGCGAACGAAGTGGTACAGGCAATCCGAGAACAGAATATTCAGGTGGGTGCGGGGACAATTGGCGGTGATCCCAGTCCCGAGGATCAGCAATTCCAGATCGCCATTCGCGCCGTTGGTAGAGTTGCCACTGGGGAGGAAGCGGAAAATATTGTCGTCAAAGTCGGTGAAAATGGCGATTTAATCCGAATTAAAGACGTGGGACGTGCAGAAATCGGAGCCGAAAACTACAGTACCGCCGCCTATTTCGACAAATCCCCCGCCGTCGTCTATATCGTCTATCAGTTGCCCGGTTCCAACGCTTGGAATACTGCCAAACTGGTAAAAGAGAAAATGGCGGAACTAGAACCGAGTTTCCCCCCGGGGTTAAATATCGCCATTACCCTCGATAATACCGCCTTTGTCGCCGCCTCCCTCGAAGAAGCCCTTGGCACTCTGGTGGAGGCGATTTTACTGGTTATTCTAGTCATTTTTATCTTCCTTCAGGATTGGCGCACCACGATCATTCCGGCGATCGCTATTCCCGTATCTTTGATCGGAACCATGGCCGTCGCCCTCGCTTTAGGCTATTCTCTCAATAACCTCTCCTTGTTTGCCGTCATTCTAGCCACCGGGTTAGTGGTGGACGACGGGATCGTGGTTGTAGAGGCGGTATCGGAAAAATTACGGCAGGGGATGCGGCCATTTCAAGCTGCCCTCGATGCCATGGGTGAGTTAACCTCGGCGGTAATTGCCAGTTCTCTTGTACTATTTGCGGTTTTTATTCCCGTCACCTTCTTCCCCGGTACGGTGGGGATCGTTTATCGACAATTTGCCGTCATCATCTCCGCTTCAATTCTGATCTCCACCTTTAACGCCCTCAGTTTTTCCCCCTCCATGTCGGCGATTATCATGAAACCGCCCCAAGGCACCCGTGGACCCTTGGGACTGTTTTTCGCGGGCTTTAATCGGGGTTTCAACGCAGTTAAAGAAGGCTATCGACGCTCGATCGAATTTCTGATCCGAGTTCGGTTTCTGGTCTTACCCTTCTTTATCGCCGCCCTCTTTCTCACAGGTTGGAGTTACAACACCACTCCCCAGGGTTTTATCCCCGAAGAAGACCAAGGTTATGCCTTCGTTTTAGTACAAGCGCCCCCCGGGGTTTCCCTGCGCTACACCGACCGGGTTATCCGTCAGATTAACGAAGAAATTCTCGCCGGTATCGAAGAAGTGGAACACTTTGTCGGGATGGCGGGCTTTAGTTTTGCTGGGAGTGGCAGCAACCAAGGTTTATTTTTTGTCAAATTAAAAGAATGGTCAGAACGGCCTGGCGAAGATAAGTCAGTTTTCGGCATTCTCAGGAAAATTAACCGAGAATTAGCCACTAAAATCCGAGATGCTCGCGCTTTCGCCGTTAATGCGCCCCCCGTGGATGGCTTAAGTTCTACTGGCGGTTTCGAGATCTATATCCAAAACCGCGCTTCTTTCCCCATGGACGCTTTGATTGCCAACGCTAATAACGTCATGGCCGAGGCCCGAAAAAGACCAGAATTATCGGGAATTTTCACCCAATTTACCACCGACACGCCGATGCTGGAACTTTCCATCAATCGCAACCAGCTACAGGCGCAAAACGTCGATATGCAGGCCGTTTTTGGGACCCTGCAAACCTATCTCGGTTCTAACTTCGTCAACCAATTCGTACTAGGCGATCGCTTGTATCGAGTCTTTGCCCAAGCAGAAGCGGATTATCGTTCTAATCCCGAAGATATTAACCGTCTGTACGTCCGTTCCCGTACCGGGGCCAATATTCCCCTATCGGGTTTAGTTAGCGTCAAACGCTTCACCTATCCACCGATTATCACTAACTTTAACCTCTATCCCTCGATTAGCGTTCAGGGTAATCCCGCTCCCGGTTTTAGTACGGGACAGGCGATCGCAGTGATGGAAGATGTCTGTCGGAAAGTCCTGCAGCCCGGTTTCGGTTACGCTTGGACGGGTACAGCTTTCCAAGAAAAAACTTCCGCCGGGGCTGCCCCAGTGATCTTCGGATTAGCCTTTATTGTGGTTTTCCTTGTCCTCGCGGCCCAGTACGAAAGCTACATTGACCCGATTATCATCATGATTACCGTTCCCCTAGCGATCCTGGGTGCCATGGGGGCCATACTGTTGCGGGCGAATTTCCTACAAGTGGGTAGTCTCTTCCCGACGGTGAATAATAATATCTATGCTCAGGTGGCTTTGGTCATGTTAATCGGTTTAGCGGCAAAAAATGCGATTTTAATCGTGGAATTCGCTAACCAGTCCCGTACTTTGGGTTTAAGTATTCCCGATGCGGCGGCCCGGGCCTCGACGGAACGCTTAAGACCAATTCTGATGACGGCTATTTCCGGTTTAGTCGGTTTCTTACCCTTGGTTATCGCTTCCGGCGCCGGAGCGATGAGTCGTTGGTCTCTGGGAACTGCAATCCTAGGCGGTTATCTGATTTCGACGGTGTTGAGTTTATTTCTTGTCCCGGTGTTGTATGTGCTGATTAAACAGTTCGAGGCCCGATTCCTCTCCTCGAAACCCCCGAAAAGTGGCGGTTCTGGCAATAGTAAAACTCCCTCTCTGGGTGGGGAAAGAAATACATCAGAAACCCCCATAGAAGAAGGGGCCATTTCCTCTTTGAAAATCTCTCCTCAGTCCCCGAATGACTAGGGTGTTAGCAGTCTTTTTCAGTTATCAGTAATCAGTGATCAGTAAACAGTGAAAATACAGTAGGAAACTGCTATTTAATACTGCACACTTAAAAACTCAAATCTGATAACTGCTAACTGCTAACTGCTAACTGCTAACTGCTAACTGATAACTGCTAACTGATAACTAAAAATAATGACCCTAGAATCTACTGCTAACGAGGCGATCGCTCATAATTTAGAGCAATTCCTGCTGGTTTTGACCATTTCCTTGAGTGTCGCCACTTTATCGAGAACCGTTGCCTTCCTCCGCAAAATTCCCTACACCCTGCTGTTAGTTATTGTCGGTATGGGTTTAGCTTTTTTAGATTTGCGTCTAGTTAATCTTTCCCCGGAATTAATCCTGGAAATTTTTCTGCCTCCTCTGTTATTTGAAGCCGCCTGGAATATTCCTTGGGCTAAATTAAAGGAATATTGGGTTACTATCGTCCTTTTTGCCGTTATCGGGGTGATTATCTCCGTTTTGGGAGTTGCCTATCCCCTACATATCTTTGCTAATTTACCCCTATCGATCGCGTTTCTGTTGGGGGCTGCCCTAGCTGCCACCGATCCCGTCTCTGTAATTGCCCTATTTAAAGAATTGGGGGCCAGTAAAAAACTGACGATCCTGATGGAAGGGGAAAGTCTCTTTAATGATGGGGTCGCTGTGGTCGCTTTCGTCCTCTTGGTGGGGATTCCCTTGGGAGTCGATACCTTCTCAATTCCCGTGACGATCGCTCGT
This sequence comes from Microcystis novacekii Mn_MB_F_20050700_S1, assembly GCA_007096045.1. Taxonomy (GTDB): domain Bacteria; phylum Cyanobacteriota; class Cyanobacteriia; order Cyanobacteriales; family Microcystaceae; genus Microcystis; species Microcystis novacekii. The sequence continues at coordinate 16,202 of SFAU01000094.1, forward strand.
TTCTGTACCTTTGTGGGGATTGGGATCGGTGTCGGTTGCGTGATCGGTTTCGGCATTTCCTACCTTACCCAACGCTTCGATTTACCTTTTGTGGAACAGTCTCTGACTCTAGTTTCTGCTTACGGAACCTATCTCGTCACGGAAAAATTAGGCGGATCTGGTGTGATTGGGGTGGTGATTGTTGGGATTATTCTCGGTAATCTCGGTTCGCGCATTGGTATGAGTCCCCGCACGCGCTTGGTAGTTAGCGAATTTTGGGAATTTATCGCCTTTTTTGTCAATTCTATCATCTTTTTACTGATCGGCGATCAAACCCGTTTTGAGAGTCTCGGCAGTCACTTAACTGGGATTTTGATAGCGATCGCTGCTATGGTGGTTTCCCGTCTGTTCTCAATTTTCGGACTCGGGGGAATTAGTAACCTAATTACGGGCAATAGGATCAGTTTCAAGGAAAGAACGGTGTTATGGTGGGGAGGATTGCGCGGATCAGTTTCGATCGCTCTAGCTTTAAGTGTTCCTACTACTATCCCCTACCGTCAAGAAATTATTGACGTGGTTTTTGGGGTGGTTTTATTTACTTTATTGGTGCAAGGATTATCTATACAATGGCTGTTAAATTTCCTCGATCTTATCGGTGATCAACCGATTCGTACCGAATATTCGGCCCTAATTGCTCGTCAAATTGCTTTAACTAGGGTGGCCAATTATCTGCAACAACCAGAACGTTTTCCCGATATCGATCCCGAATTTTATCGCTATAAAAAAACTCTGGTGGAAGGACAATTAAAGTCCTTGGGGGATCAGTTGCACCAATTACTACAGGAACACCCACAATTAAAAGATGTGGTGGCCGAACAATTTCAAGATACTTTACTCGATATCGAAGCTAATACCTACGCAGAATTAATTCGATCCGGTCGTTTAAATGAAAATCTCGTTCCCCTTTTAGTGGAGGTAAAAGAAGAAAAAGAGATGGTTTAATCATCAAGTCATGGAAAATCAAAGAATTTTTGCTAAAAATTGCTGAGTTCGATCGGATTGGGGATGATTAAAAAATTCTGCTGGGGGAGCAATTTCCAAAATTAAACCCTGATCCATAAATACCACTCGATCGGCCACTTCTCGCGCGAATCCTACCTCGTGGGTGACACAAACCATGGTCATCCCCGATTTGGCTAAACTTTGCATCGTTTCCAAGACTTCTCGCACCATTTCTGGGTCTAAAGCTGAGGTAGGTTCATCGAATAACATCACTTTTGGTTGCATGGCCAAAGCGCGAACGATTGCTACCCGCTGCTGTTGTCCTCCCGATAACTGGGGGGGATATTTAAGCGCTTGTTCGAGAATACCAACTTTTTCCAGCAATTGCACCGCTATTTCCTCCGCTTGCGCTTTTTTCCACCCGCGCACCCATATCGGTCCGAGGGTGACATTATCTAATACCGTCAGATGGGGAAAGAGGTTAAATTGTTGAAAAACCATCCCGACTTCCTGACGAATTCCCTCGATATTTTTCAGGTTGTGGGACACAGTTATCCCGTCAATAATAATGCGGCCTTTTTGATAGGATTCCAATCCGTTAAAAGTGCGGATAAAGGTGGATTTTCCTGAACCGGACGGCCCCATAATCACGACAACTTCCTGTTTATTAACGGTGAGATTGACTCCCCGCAAAGCATGAAAGCGGTTATCGTACCATTTTTCCACAGCTTCGGCAATTATAATCGGTTCACTGTTGTGAGATTCCATATTTTTGAGAGTTTATTGATTATCTGTATCGGGAAACCACTGTTTTTCAAGAATTTGTCTCAGAGAGTAGGGACAAATTATCGGTAAATTTTTTAATCCTGTCTTTTTTTCGGCAATTAAGCGAGCGTTTTCATAGATATTTTCTAACTCTAGTTCTAGAAATTTGCTTAAATCGTTTGTGAGCTTATCTTCTAATTGTACTCGAAAAGTGATAATCTCTGCTGCCCAATGATTAATATTTCTGGTTCTTTCTGTTGTCCAAAATTGATAGAGTAGGATCTGGATTATTATTTGTAAACTTAAACTTTTAACAGCAGTTTTTTCCCTTCGTCCCCAAGCTGCTAACTCCTCGATTAAATGTTCGTAATCTAACTGATCTAACTGACGATTTTTTAATAACTCGATCATCTCGCTTAACCAGCGATCATACTCCCGTTCATAAAGCTGTTCTAAAGCAAGCATTGTTTTTGATCAAATGGAGACATGATTAAAAATAACCCGTTCCTAGAAATGATAGCACAAAATATCCGGATGGCACTGGATTAGTGTAAATATTTTTGAATTAATTATGATGACACAGAAGTGTTGAATGTTAAGATTTTGAGGATATTGTCCAAGTTGTGCATTGGCATTGATGATACCAAACTTGAGCAGTTAATGACTCTATTCTCAATAAACAAGGGATTTTACCTGGGTTCAACACTTCTGATGATGACAGTAAAAAATGCTTGACCCTGAGGTAAAAAAAAGGTTAAATTATGGTTAGGCTGAGAACCCACACATCCTAGACAATGAGGCTATCATGGAAATCGATAAACTCAAAGAAATTGCTCAAAAAGTTGAAACCTCTCGTTCTAAAATCCAAAACGAACAGGCAACCAAAACAGCTTTTATTATGCCTTTTTTGCAAGCATGGGGTTACGATGTCTTCAATCCCATGGAAGTTCACCCCGAATATAGTGCCGATTTAACTGGATTAAAAGGGGAAAAAGTAGATTATGCTATTTGTTTGGACAATCAACCGATTATTTTGATGGAATGTAAAAGCTGTCATCAAAATCTTGAGCATCCTAAACATAGTTCCCAACTGCATCGATATTTTATCGCAACTGGAGCTAACTTTGGAGTTTTAACTAATGGGATTATCTATAGGTTTTATACGGATATCGTCAAGGATAATATCATGGACGATAAGCCATTTTTTGAGTTTAACATTCTCGACTTTGACGAATCTTCTGTTAACGAATTAAAACGATTTTCTAAATCTAGCACTAGCACATCTGACTTCAATTCTGGCAAAATAAAAGAGGCTGCTCGCAATTTATTGTACACCAAAGAAGTTAAAAAAGTGATTGCCCAGCAATTAAATGATCCTTCCCCCGAATTTGTTAAGTTTTTTGTTAGTCATGTGTATTTTGGGGTGAAAACTGCATCGGTTGTTGAAAAATTCACAGAAATTATTAAGCGTTCTCTCAAAGAGTATATCAATGATATCATCAAAGAAAAATTTGAGGAAGTTTTTAGAAAAGAACCCGAACCAAATCCTGCTGATACACCAGAAGCAGAAGATACTCCACCAGAAGAAACAGGGGGAGATGGAATTAATACGACCCTCGAAGAATTGGAAGGATTTTACATTATTAAATCAATTCTACGGGAAGAAATCAATACCGCACGCATTCAATTCAAAGACACTAGAAGTTATTTTGGTATCAACTTAGATGGAAAAGTAACTAAAACAGTCTGTCGTCTGCGCTTCCATGAAAAAACTGGCAAGAAATCAATCAGTATTCCCGATAACGTGGAAACTGGGAAAGAAGCAACCACGAATATAGACAGTCTTGATGAAATTTATGGAGTCGCTGAATTTCTGAAATCTCGTATCCGCTATCTGACTCAAGATACTTATACAAGTAAACCAGAAAAAAAAGAAAGTATCTAAAATAATTAGTCCCTATCTCTTTAATGACCGCACTATTTCTGATGATCGGTGGATTAGCGAGCAAACTTCAACACAAATACCATCACTACAAAATCTCTTAACATTCCTGAAACAACTACTCAAAATGGAGTCGATATAATTATATTTATCTGCTGAAAACTTGAGGAGTTGCCAACTAATGCTTAATTCTCTCAATCGGATTTTCTTGCCTCTGGTTTCTAGCGTTTTTGCTACCATAATTATCTCCAGTTGTCAAGGTACAAATGTATTTACATTGGCGAATAATTCCCAGAGAAATCAATGGCAAAAAGTGACCGTAATCGAGGGTTTAGAGCATCCCTGGTCGATGGTTTGGCTACCTAACGGGGAAATCCTGATCACAGAGCGCCCCGGTCGTTTAAGAGTGGTTAGAGAGGGTAAATTAGAGCCAAAAGCCATCGCTGGAGTTCCCGAAGTTTTTGCCTTCGGACAAGGAGGATTGCTCGATGTGGCAATTCATCCCCAATTTGCCCAAAATCGCTGGATTTATCTAACTTATGCTCACGGAGACCAGGAGGCTAATCGTACCCGCGTCGCTCGTGCGGTTTATGATGGTGCAAGTTTGCGAGATGTGCAGGTTATTTTTGAAGTTTCCCAGGCAAAAACCGGCTCTCAACACTTCGGTTCGCGGTTATTATGGCTACCGGATGGCACTTTATTGGTAGCGATTGGGGACGGGGGCAATCCTCCCCTACAATTAGCAGGAGATTTAATTAGAAAACAGTCCCAAAATCTGCAAAGTCATTTAGGTAAAATTATCCGCATCAATGACGATGGTTCTCTCCCTAAAGATAATCCTTTTGCGGGTTCTAAAATTTGGAGTTATGGCCATCGGAATATTCAAGGAATCAGCTTCGATCCGATGACTAAACGAGTCTGGGCAACTGAACACGGAGCGAAAGGAGGGGATGAATTAAATTTAATTGAAAAGGGACAAAATTACGGTTGGCCAGTGGTTTCTGCCAGTCAAGAGTACGGCACTAATACCCCAGTTTCCAGCGAAAAATCTCGACCAGATCTGATCGATCCGAAAACAATTTGGACACCTGCGATCGCTCCTTCGGGATTGGTCTTTTATACCGGTAATCGTTTTCCTAATTGGCAGGGAAATTTATTCGCCGGTGGTTTAGTTTCCAGAGATATTCGTCGTCTGTCAGTGGATAAATCGGGTGAAATTATCAATCAAGAAGCGATTCCCATCGGTCAGAGGGTGCGGGATGTGCGTCAAAGTCCCGACGGATTTTTATACCTGCTCACCGATGAAGGTAACGGCCAATTAATTCGCCTTGAACCGCAACAAGATTATTAAAAGTTAACAGAAATTATTGTCGAAACCCTGAATATTTTTTAGGGAGTTCTAGTATAGTTATATTTGTACGGGAGCAAGCACTCGATTTATGAAGAAAATTTTACAGTTAGTGGGACTAGGTTGCATATTGCCTATGTTCCTCGCTAGTGCAAGTTTAGCGGAAACAGTGGTGGAAAAAGTGGCTCGCACGGGATTTTTGACCGTAGGAACCCGTTTTGATGCGATTCCCTACTCCTACATCAATGATAAGGGGGAATTGGTCGGCTATTCTATGGATGTGTTGGAACGAATTAGAAAACGATTGGAAACTCGTCTCGGTCGTCCCGTCACCCTGCAAATGATTGAAGCTAACCAACCCGGAGAGAAAATTAATCTCATTCGTAGCGGGGACATCGATATCGCTTGTAGTACGGCTTTTACTTGGGAAAGAGCGAAAGTGGTCGATTTTTCCATCAGTTACAGCATTTCTGGGATTAGGATTTTAGCTAAAAAAGGTAGCAATCTCTCCACTCCTCAATCCCTAATTGGTAAACGCATCGCCTTGGTTCCCACTTCCGCGGCCGTGGATGTGATTAAATTAGTACAACCGCGAGCGACGATTGTTACTACCTACAGCACCGCAGAAGAAGCGATCGAAGCTTTAAAAACTGGTAAAATCGACGCAATAGCGGGGGATAGCATCTCTTTAGCGGGAACAATGCTCAGAGATAACCCTCAAGCTTACGAAATCGTCCCCGAAGAAGCTCTAGCTAATTTTGGCATTGCTTGCATGGTTCCCGAAAATAACTCTACTTTTTTGGATGATGTCAACTATGCCATTGTTAAAATGATGCAGGATTACATCACCAATGATACGGCCACCGTTAGTCAAATCGATCGCTGGTTCGGTAGTCAAGGTATGGTTCCCATCCCCCCAGAATTATTAAAGGGGTTTTTTGCCTTTAAAGTTATCGAACACGCCCAAATTAATCCCCAAGAAGCCAAATAGGAGCATAAATTCAGGTGAATATCAGCAATAAAACCGGTTTAGTCGGCTTTCTTCTCGCTTTATCTGCTTTCGGTCTGACTAGCACCGCTCAGGCCGCCTCAGACGAGGCTAATCCCATTGAAGCGCGTTTAAGTCGTCTATAGACCTCTTGCAAAAGTCTTAAGTCGATCCTTGTACAGCAACATTTTTGAAGATTATCAACTACTAATAAATAATTAACTGAAAGTCCCTCCCATTATTGTTTCTATCGTTTGTTAACCAACTGCCGGAAGGTACTGCCGATCCTAGTTTACAAGCTTTAGGCTGGGGAGATGGTCGCGGTCGCGGTTGGGGGAATAGTCGTGCCGGTGGTTGGGTAGATGGTCGCGGTGGTAGTTTCGTTAATGCGCGGCCCTGGCGCAATGGTTGGTCTGACGGTGGCGGTTTCTTTAATTCCCGACCGCGCTGGGGTAATGGTGGCGGTTTCTTAAATCGTTGGTAAGTAGGTTGGGTGAGGGGATAATTTTATCCTCTTGGTACTGGAATGACACAACTAAAATAAGTTAATAGATTTCAGGGTAATTTTTTGTGTAGTAGCGATTATCCTGTTTTCTGATAGACTCAATTAGCTCTGTAATATCATCTCACCACCTGATTATTTTGTTGATTAATAAGCACCTTTGCCAAAAAGAACAATTCGCAGGGTTTCCACTAAGATATCTAGGTCTAAATTCAAAGACCAATTATCGATGTAATACAAATCTAAGCGGGCCGCATCGTTAAAATCATCGATATCCGAGCGCCCAGAAATCTGCCATAGTCCCGTAATTCCGGGTAAAACTTGATGACGGATATGATGCCATTGGGCGAATTTTTCCACATCCCGCAGGGGTAAAGGTCGCGGACCGACTAAACTCATTTGACCTGATAAAACATTAAATAATTGCGGCAATTCATCGAGGCTAGTTTTTCTGAGGAAATGACCACCTTTAATAATGCGCGGATCGTTTTTAATTTTAAATAAAACTCCGTCCTGATTTTCGTTAGCGGCTTCTAATTGCTCTTGTAGTTGATCGGCATTGACTACCATCGTGCGAAACTTCCACATAAAAAAGGGTTTTCCCTGTAAACCCACCCTCTCCTGTCGGAAAAAGACCGGTCCGGGAGAAGAAAATTTTATTAATAGAGCAATAACAATAAATACAGGTGATAGAAGAATCACACCCAAAAAAGCCCCGATAAAATCGATAATTCTTTTGATCCGATAATCCCATCCTAAAAGTAAAGGGGCCCGGACGCGCAAGGTCGGTAGGCCGGCGATGATTTCCGGTTGACCGCGACGATAGAGAATTTCGCGACTGGAGGGGAGAAGACGCAGGGTAATCCTCGATCTCCGCAATTGCCAGTATAATTTTGACGCTAGGTCTGTATTGGGAATATCATCGGCTAATACTTCCACCGCACCAGAATCGGCGATCGCTTTTAGGGTAATGGGTGAGTTAGCGTCGTTAGCCAAGGCCGCCCCAACCACGGAATAAGCATAGCGTTTTTCTAAGATCGAGGCTAATTTATGAATTCTAGCGGCGGGAGCAATAATAAAAACCGCTAATTTGCTATTTTTTGGCTGTATTTGTCGGACAATTAGGGTACTGATTAGACGAAATCCGAAGACGAGAATCACACTAAAAAACCAAGCAGTGAAAAAAAGCGATCGAGGTGGATCTAATTTCGGATCGTAAAAATAACCGACAACTAGAGAAGATAGGTAAACAATGCTAATTAGTTGACCAGTTTTTAGATAATCTTGGCCTTTTGGAGAAGGACTATACAAGCTATTTTGAGCGAACAAAAATACTATCGCCCCAGCAAAAATCCAGAATAAACTAGGCAATCCCAACCAATTCCACCAGACTAATCCGGAGGGGATGGGGGAGAAAAATTGATTAAAATAACGAGCGCCAAACCAAGCCGCCGCTAGAGCCAAAATATCCCCCAAAATTAGCACAGATAAACCTTGCCATTCGGGACGGGTGCGACGAAACCAGTGGATTCTCTGGGGTGAGCGAATATCGGATAGCCACTGACGGGGTAAACGGTGCATGGGAGGAGCAAGCGGCGGCGATGTAGCGTTTGGCATTCTCAAAGATTAACCCATTGTCGGTTAACGCAACTACTCTTTAGGTTGCCCAAAAACCCCCCTCAGCGATCAGTTATGCGTCTATCCAGATGCTGCCGTCTTCGATGCGAAGGGGATAAACGGGTAAAGCTTGGGGTTGAGAAACTGCCGCCATCGCTTTGTTAACCACGGGGGGCCAGGTAATCCAGTCTTTGACAGCACCACTACAGAGATCAAACGAACTACGATGCCAGGGACAAACGATCGCACCATCCTCGGTAATTTTGCCTTTCGTCATCGATAATTTTAAATGAGGACAAAGATTGCCAACGGCGTGGAATTGACCGTTATTGTTAATCAAGAGAATGGAACTGTCCCCCACTTTTACCACTTGACGAGCGCCGGGGGCAAGGGAATCTACAGATAATACTTTTGTCCAACTCATATTTTTCTTTAACCGAGGGAGAGATCGAGAATTGTTTCGGGGTAATTTTGGGCAATAATGTCCTGTTTAGCCCATTGTTGGTAATCTTGCAACAATTGACTCATTAAACGCTGTTTAATCCGCAATAAAACCCCTTTTAAGAGGCTATTGCCGGTAATTTCTAACAACGGACGCGGGGTTAACCATAATGGCGGTGGTAGAGCGACTTTCACCTCAAGATTGGCTTTTCCCGCTAGATAGGTTTGATTATTTTTCTCGACAGGAGCGAGTTTGCCTTTAACATCGAGGCTAAAGCGATCGTTGATATAATCAATACCTTTGATCTGACAGTCTTCTGATTGCAAAAATATTGTCCCCCCAGAAGTGGCCCAGACATTGAGGATAACCGTGGGCTGAAAATAGTACATATCCAAGAAGTTTAGGGAACGCATTTTTAAGCGAAACCGATGCTCAGACAGGTGTTCCGTTAAGCTAGTCTCAACGATAGCCTGTACTAATCTTTGCGGTTGGCGCAGATAATGCTGAATCGGGATGGTTTGTTCAGCAACAACAATTTCTAGGGATTCGGCAGCAGTAAAAGTTACTTCCATACGTTGGTTATCTTAAATTTGTCTCCCTTCTTAATTTTACTTTACAAAACTTATACTTTTCGACAGTCCAGATGTAGAAATTTTACCGCTAAGAGGGGACACAAACCAGATTTTTGCCCAAAGTTGGGCTTTTTTCAGTGATCAGTTATCAGTGGGGGGTTTTAAGTCAACAGTGGGGGAGAAGGGGGAAGGGAGAGATGAAGAAGGGAAGTTAAGGCCAAAAGACTAACAGGCTCTACAATGATAACAAGTGAGACCTCTAGGGACAGGAAAATGATTATAATGAGGCCGAGAGAGTCAATTAAAGTCTTAATTGCCGACGATCACGACCTAACTCGTTTAGGAATCAAGACTTTAATTTCCCAGCAGCCGCATTGTCAGGTGGTGGGAATTGCGGTTAATGGTCAACAGGCAATCGACTTGGCGAAAATTTATCAACCAGATGTAATTATTTTAGATGTACGGATGCCTGTCTTAGATGGACACAGCGCCGCTATTCAAATCAAACAATTCGACCCTTATGTCCGCATTATCGCCTATAGTTCCTTGGCAAAGCTTCCAATGGAAAAAATAATCAAAGTACAGCTTTTGACTTATACTGCCCTAAAGATATATCTTCCCAAGCTCTGATCAAAGCGATCGATGACTTGGGAAAATTAGCACAATCGGACAAAGATCAATTCCGTCGAGTCGGATAGTTAACTAAGTTTTTCTTCAGGAAAAGTTGCTTGAAACTCATCGAGCAATTCATCCAACTCCTCAAGAGCTTGATTAACATCTAATCTCAGTCCCCCAATGTCGGGTTGATCGCGCAATTGCAGTAAATAATCGCGTTTATTAGCCATTTGTTTCACTTTATCGATCAAGCTGGTTTTATCCATAATTCACCCTCTGGTACTGACTGCGATTATATATCAGTCAGCCCCTATCAGTAGATCTCCTGCAAAAATCAAAAGTCTTCCGTTAGGTGAGGAGAGTCTGAGACGAACGACAGGAGGAGAAAAAAGACAAAAGATAACTATAATATCTATAAAAACTACAATTATGTCAAATTTATCCGATATTTTCGATATTTTAGCCCGATAGCGGCTCGATAACCTACTTTTGTAGAAGATATACTGATAACTAATAAGTGGGTAGGTGTTAAAAATTGTCAGATACTCCTCTTATTAAGCTACCCATCAGTCAGATTTTTCTTAACATTTCAAACCTTTGTAGCACAAGGCTTTCAAGACTCGGTTAACAATTTGTAATATTCCTTGTTGACACCCTTACTGATAACGAAAAAACTGAAATCAAGTCAGGATAAGGATTGGAGTGATTACTGACAAAATTGTTAAGAAAGATGCCGATGAGGGACAGGGGATATCAGAGACAAAATCTATCTTCAATTTAATTATAACTACTTACTGAAATAGCATTTTTTCTGGTCGGGGCGAATTGCCTTCGCCCTCTTTTTAGTAAACTTATCGGTGGGGATTTTAGGGATTAATCGGGCGATTATAAGCGTTTTTGCCATTCTTGATCGATTTTATCAGAGCGCTCGCTCTCTTGTTCGAGATAGTCTTGATCGGTAGAATAACTAATATCAGCATCCCTAATCACTTTTTGGTCAGCAAATTGACGAGAGTAGGCAAGTTTTTGTTCCAATTCAGGATTATTTTGTGCTAATAAATCTGCCCTTTTTTCTCGCTGTTGATTGCGTTGATTAACCCGCTCATTTCTCCACTGTAAAAAGAAATAACGACCGAGGGGAATCCCCAAAAAAGCAGCGGCATAACTGAGGAGAAAACCGTAGATTCCTGTGACTATCGACCCCAGAGAACCGCTCAAATCCACACTATCACTGTTGAGCAAATATCCTAACACTAAAGCGAGGATAAAGTTAACCCCCCCTAAACCTAAGACCAAGATAATTTGACCGCTATCTGCTTCGCTAAACTTCCAGCGTTTTTCCCTTAGATAGGGGGAAACTGCTTGTACTTTTCTCTCTTTGGTTGTCACCTGTAGATCGGGAAAATAATAGATAATATCGCCGACATCGGACACTTGCGGCAACCCATTAAAGCGGGTTAAAACTGGGAGTATATAATCTTCTGTCTCCTCATGACTAGGGGTAATACTATCGAGATAGGGGGCAATTTGTGGAGCAATAATCGAGCCACGATTATTTTTAATTACTTGACCGATAGTTTGCCAGCGTCTCTCCTCTAAATTAAAATTAGGATCGCCATCGCCAAAAAGAAAAGAAAAAACTGCCTCGAGAAAATTCATCTTACTAGGGGGTTTGTCTGCCTTAACTTCCCTATCTCTTCTTTCGTAGTAGTGATTACCAAAATCGGGATAAAAAATCCAGAAAAAGTCCGTGGGAAAGAAGTTAATATTAATGTTGTTATCTCCAGAATTGTTATCCGAGTCACTATCTTTGAACATTAGGCCGATCAGGATCGCTAGGATAGCAAGCAAGAGGATTAAAATCGAAATAATTAAAACAATGCCGAAGGAAATGCGAATAAGATAAAAAACTACTTGCCAGATTTTACTCCCGAAAGCTTTTAACTGCAATTGCCAATATTTATTCAGAAGAATCGAGCGAAAATTTTCGGGAAAAAGATAGATAATCTCCCCCGTATCTGCTACCTGTAAATGTCCCCCCGCTTCCGCAGCTAAAGCTAATAATCCCTGTTGTGCAGCGTTAATCTCTAAACCCGATTTTGCTGCCACATCACCCACCGTAACCCGATAGCCTAATTTTTCGATCGATTGTAATAGAGACTCTTGGGGATTCATAGAAAATACTGTTCCTCTCGATTATCCTATTTTCTAGTGTAGTTTTGATTTTGTCTTTTTGGCCACGGCTATCTTGATTGACGGGTGCGGCATTTTCGACTCGATCGAGAAAATATCGTTATAATTGTTCCAATAGTCGCAAAAAGCAGGGCTAAACTGTATAAATAGTTACTTTATAAGCAATTATCAGAGGTGAGCATGAATGCGTCGGAACAGGCAAAAGGATTAGAATTAACGGCGAAGATCGCCACACTCGTCAACCTGTTTAAACAACAATTCCCCGATGCAAAGGCAGATCTGAAACCTTGGCGCAATGATCCCCACACAAGGGAGTTAACGGATCCTGACTCGATCGATATCGCTTTCCATTTTCCCGGTTGGAGTCCCAGAATTCAAGGGCGCAGTATTCTGGTACAAATTCGTTTTCATCTCGATAGCGAGGATCAGCATCAGCGTTTGATTGGCTTAGAAATGCAGGCTTTTAACCATCAAGGAACCGCTTGGCGACTATCTACGGTGGAAAATTGGCAATTAGTCGGCAATTATCAACCCTCTCCCAAAGTGGCTGATAAGTTAAAATATTTCAGTCGGCAGGTGTTTGAAGTTTTTAAAAATGAGAATCGATAACTATCTTTCGGTACTCTAGGCAAAAGCTCGTTAGGCTCTTCTCGGCTTTGTGTGATAATTTTTGCTTATGGAATCTTGAAATGCTTACTGGACAAGACTTTTAAGACTATTTTGCGGATATTCTATCAGTATAGACCTCGTTTCCACACAGATCGAGATTAAATCAGTCTTAATGTCAAGCTATAGGACTAAATTAATTCTTGAAAGTGCTTCGCTTTAGCGGAAATTTTTAACATTTTTTCTGGTTGATCATGAATCTCATTTTTTTGAGAGGATTTACCGCTGCTGGTGGTTGTTTTAGAAATACTGATATTTTTAATACTAACAAAGCGATATTGATAGTCCTGAAGAAAATCGGGTTGATTCCAAAATGAGCGTCCAATTTCACGACAATAGGAGACAAAGCATTTGGCTCCTTTTAATTGTTTAATTATCGATGAATTATCATCTCTGCTTTTCTTCATTTCCAAACAAAGGATAACTTTTTCAGAAGTGGTATTAGCGATAATCATAAAATCTGCACGCTTACACTCACCTTTACTACCAGTAAAAATTTTGCGGACATCAAAAAACTCATCTAGCTTGATCACAATAACTCGATCGGGTTCAGGCATTCCACTAATCACAAACGAATAGTTATCTTGATTTTCTTCCAGTTTCAGTAAATAGCTATCTCGTTTGTACTCTTTTTTAGACTCTAACTCTACTATCGCACAATCCCTAACCATTTCTTTGAGGATAGCAATATCAGACATTACTCCTCACCCCAAATAATAGCCGTTTGAATACGATTCATATTTTCGATAGTAGTATCAAAACTACGCGCCTCAATACCCATTTCTGGATCAATTTTAGCGGGATTTAAAGTGTTAAATTTGGTCTTTCTTTTTTGTCCTTTTAACATCTTTAAAGCTTCTTCAGCAATATAGACTTTAACTTGATCGGCCGATAATAATTCCTCCTGTCTATAGCCTTCTTCTGCGGCAATTTGTTTCAGGTGTGGTTGATCATGGTTAAGCATAATTAATGTGTTAATTTCTTTGATAATATAATCACTGTGAGTAGTGATAAAAACTTTAATACCAATGTTGATCAGTCGAGCGAAAAGTTTAGCGATACGGCGTTGATTTTCTGGATGGAGATTTAATTCAGGTTCATCTACCATTAACAAATCTCCGATGCGAGCTTCGTGTCTTAAATAAAAGCCAATGTCTAAAAGAGAACGTACAGCACTAGAACTTTCATCCATCGATAGTCTAAGTTTTTTTCCTTTAGGAATGTAATAAAGTTCATCATTGTTAGTAATCATATATTGACCACCAATAATATCAGCAAAATCTTCTAAAATACTGGGATGATTTTCGGCAATAAAGCTAGTTTTTTTGACAATTGTTTCTATTTTTCTAGTAAAATCTACATTTTCTTTGACTGGTAGCGCATAATCCTGAGAAACATTAAATAACAGTTCCCTAGGATTAAAATTGCTATTTTTGCTAATTTCTTCCAGTAAACGATTACGAGCAAAATTTAACTCTTTGCGAAAAATTGCCGCTCCTGTCCTTTCTGCACTGGCAATAAATGACCGAGGAAAAAACTGAGAGAAAATTATATCTTTGATACTGTTGTCAATGATCTCTTCAAGAACATTAACTAACAGATTTATATTAGATTTTTCTCTTAGCAATGTAATGGATAAATAAGGCTCATTTTCACGTTTGCTAATCGAGATAATTTCCCATGTTGCTGTACTAATTTTCTTTTCATACCCATTTTCAAATTGAATATTATCAAAATTTAATTCTATCTGAAAATCAACATTTTTAAACCTCTCCTCGTTGGCAGCAAAAACTTCAGGTATTTGTTGAACATATCTTTGACAGCCTGTAGTAATAATACTGTCACAATGTTGAACATACTCCTGTAGATCGAGACTAATTACACCATCAGAAAGTAGTTGATCAATTTTTTCTTTGAGACCAAATCTTGGCCAAGTTAATAGTCTTCGCCAAGTGTATAAAAAACCGAATAAAGCGTAGGTAGCATAAGTTTTACCTGTATTATTACGACCACAGATAATTGTGAGGTCGCCTAGACTGAATTCTGCTTGTTTTAAAATGCCAAGATTTTTAATTTTAACTTTCATGTTTGTCTTTAGGTTTAATATTCACGATTATAGATAATTGTGGATCATTTGATCAAGTCCAAAGCTATACATTCAACTTTGGTTAAGTAGGGAGGCAGAATTATTTGTAGGATGGGTTAGCGCACTTCGTAACCCTTGCAGGCGTTGGGTTTCATGCTTCAACCCAACCTACGTTCATCTTATATTTAATTCCACCCACCCACTGATCAAGGTTACTTACAGAAATTATAACTTTTCTAAGGCTTTTCTCTCTTTTTCAGTCACTTCTCGCCATTGACCGGGTTGTAATCCTGTTAAGCATAATTTATTGTTTTTGTCAATAGTAATGGCTGTTCTAATTAATCTTAAAGTGGGATAACCAACGGCAGCCGTCATCCGTCTTACCTGACGATTTCTTCCCTCAGTTAAGGTAATTTCTAACCAAGCGGTGGGAACAGATTTTCGATAACGAATCGGTGGCTCTCTGGGGGGTAAATCCGGTTCAAAATCTAGTAAATTAACTATTGCCGGTCGAGTGCGATAATCCTGAATAGGAAGACCTTGACGCAATTTTTCTAAAGCGTTTAGGTCTGGAATTCTCTCGACTTGTACCCAATAGGTGCGCGGATGAGCAAATTGACGATGACCTAAACGATGCTGTAATTGACCGTTATCTGTGAGTAATAATAATCCCTCGCTGTCCCTGTCTAAACGACCAACAGAATAGATATTGGGGATGGGAATATAATCTTTTAAAGTCGAGCACCCATTTTCATCAGTAAACTGACATAATACCTCGTAGGGTTTATAAAAAAGGATATATTTATTCAAAGTAAAAAGGAGCCAGGAGATAGGAGTCAGGAGTCAGGAGATAGGAGATAGGAGCTTTTTGCTTTTATCAGTCAACAGTAAACAGTAATCCGTGAAAAGAAAGCTCCGAACTTGCCACTTAATACTGTTCACCGAAAACTAAAATCTGACCACTGATAACTGATAACTGATAACTGATAACTGATAACTGATAACTGATTTAATCCCGTTGATGGGAGAATTGATAAGCACCGACAATCGAGAGAAGAATAGCGACGATTAATAAAATGGGGATAGCGAACCAAGGAAATTGATTGATATCGTAGGCTGCGGCTCTTAATCCTAGACTAGCATAGGTGAGGGGCAAGGCATAAACAATAATTTTTAAGGCCCAGGGTAAGGTTTTGGGATCGAAAAAAGTTGCTCCTAAAAAAGACATCGGCACGATTATAAAGTTATTATACAGACCGACACTTTCGATGGATGTAACTCGCAATCCGACAATTGCCCCTAAACCAGCAAAGACGGCACAATTTAAGATTAAAACTAATAAAAAGAGGGGATTGAGAAAACTGATAAATTTTCCTGTAAATAAAATAGCAACGAGAATCACTGCTGCAGAAGTCATGACACCCCGCAAAATTCCCGCAAAAACTTTGCCTAAAAATAATGAGAGGGGATGGACGGGAAGTAATAATAATTCCTCGAAGGTTTTATTAAATAAGCGATCGCCACAGATGGAAAAGGTGGTTCCCCCAAAACTGATCGCCATTGAGGACAGGGCCACCATTCCGGGTAAAATAAATTCTAGATAAGAATCGCCGATCGAGGGTTTCATCGAGCGATCGAGGGTGCTTCCCAACCCCAACCCGAAACCGATAATATAGATTAGGGGAGAAACTAAACCTGTGGCGGCGATCTGAAGGACTCTCGCCCGCAAATCTAGCCATTCTCCCCAAAATACGGTTAAAGTGTCTGTTAATATCGTCTCAGCTTGAGCTAGTTTCACAGGTATTTTGGTTAATTAGTAAATATACTTTCAATAATAATTAACGGCCAATTCAAGTCTGAATTGCATCACTGTCTAATCTACCTTCATAGAATACCTCATTCGGGGTACGATAGTCAAGACATTTTCGAGGACGATTGTTAATTAAGTTTACGGCTCTTTCTACCTCCTCTGACTTAAGGATGTTCAAATTCGTTCCCTTGGGAAAAAATTGTCTCAATAGTCCATTGGTAGGCTCGTTTAATCCCCTCTCCCAAGAATGATACCCCAGTTAACTATCCTAGTGTTAGTCATTTATCTTCCTCTTTTGATTCAGAAGAAGAAGACCATTGCGCCAAACCAGCACCAATTAAAGCACTAGGACATGATAAGGCAATGA
>SFAU01000095.1 GCA_007096045.1 Microcystis novacekii Mn_MB_F_20050700_S1
GTAGCGGCATCAAAAGCAATATTAGACGCTTGCACAACGCGGTCATCAGGAGTAAACTTGATGTAATTGGTATTTAATACCAGTCGATTAACTGCTTGATGAGTGACGATAACACCCTTAGGTATTCCTGTAGAACCAGAAGTATAAATAACGTAGGCTAAATTATCCGCAGAAACCGCGCTGTTAAGATTCTCCTGACTTGCTTGATTAATTTGTTGCCAATCTTTATCTAAACAGACAACACTGGCCTGATGATTTGGCAGGGAAGTCGGTAAAGATTCGCAGGTTAATATTATTTTAATCTGAGTATCTTGGAGCATGAAGCTAATGCGTTGGAACGTTCAAGGCAAATGCCGACTAACGTATCAGCTTTTACCCCCAAAGATTGTAAATAATGTGCTAACTGATTAGCACGACAATTTAACTCATTGTAGGTTAATTGTTGACCTTTAAAAACCACTGCTACTGCGTCGGGTGTGCGTTTTACCTGTTCCTCAAATAATTGATAAATACACTTATACTCAGGATAGTCAACTTGAGTATTATTCCACTCAATTAATAACTGATTAGTCTCGCTTTCTGTCAGTAAGGGTAATTGGGAAATCTGCGCTTGAGGATTGGCCACAATTCCCCCTAATAAGTTGAGAAAATGCCCTGACAATCGCTCAATAGTGCTACTCTCAAACAAATCAGTATTATATTCCCAGACACCTTTTAAGCCATCATCGGTGTTAACCATAGCTAAGGTTAAATCAAACTTAGCTGTGGTATTTTCTGGAGGCAAATCTGTCACCGTTAATCCCGTCATTGCAATCTCAGACTTGGGTGTATTTTGCAGGACAAAAGCGACTTGAAATAGGGGAGTATGGCTCAAATCCCGCTCTGGTTGCAACGCTTCGACTAACATTTCAAAGGGTAAGTCTTGGTGCGCGTAAGCATCCATTGTCACTTCTCGAACCCGGGTTAATAACTGACTAAAACTCGGATTATCTGATAAATCCGTCCGCATCACTAAAGTATTCACAAAGAAGCCGATTAAACCCTCAATTTCGCCGCGATTACGGTTAGCAATGGGAGTTCCTACCAAAATATCACTTGACCCTGTATAACGATACAATAAAGCATCAAAAGCCGCCAACAGCGTCATAAATAATGTCACCCCTTGTTGGCGACTTAATTCAGTCAAAGCTTGGCTAAGTTGGGGGGAAAGGGAAAATTCTTGCTGAGTACCGACAAAGCTTTGCACCGCAGGTCGAGGGTGGTCTGTGGAAAGAGATAATAAAGGGGGTGCAGCTGTTAGTTGATTTTGCCAGTAATTTAATTGACTTTGTAGGACATCCCCTTGTAACCATTGTTTTTGCCAGAGTGCAAAATCTCCATATTGAATCGGTAAAGGAGCTAAATTTGCGGGTTGATTTTGAACATAAGCATTATATAAGCTGGTCAATTCGTGAATCAACACTTCGATTGACCAACCATCACTAATAATGTGGTGCATACACACTAATAAGATGTGTTCCGTCTCCGATAGCACCACTAAAGTGATTCTGATTAAAGATTCTTTGGCTAAATCAAAGGGTTGAGTCGCTTGTTTTTGCTTTAATTGCTGTGTTTTTTCTGCTTGCTCCTGGATGGGTAAATCTTGTAAATCAATGACCGATATTGTCTCCCTTGTTGTTTGAATAACCTGAGTCGGTTGTCCATCAATCGTGACAAAATTAGTCCGTAATACCTCATGGCGATCGCAAATTTCTTGGAAACTTTGTTCTAAGGCCTTTTGATTGAGGTTGCCTCGGAAATGCAACACCATCGGTATATTATATAAAGCACTATTTGGTTGCAATTGATCTAAAAACCATAAACGCTGTTGAGCAAAAGATAGAGGTAGTTCTGTATCCTTAGTTCTCGGTAAAATGGGGGGTACTGTTAGAGTGAGATTTTGCTGCTGTAATTGTCCAATAAGATGCGCTAATTCGACTACCGTAGCTGCTGCAAATAAACTCCGCAAAGGTAGTTCTATTTTAAATAAACTCCGAATCCGGGAGACTAATTGAGTTGCGAGGAGAGAATGGCCGCCAATTTCAAAGAAATTATCATAAATTCCCACTTGCTCTACTTTGAGTATTTCTGTCCAAATTTGCACCAACATCTCTTCAATTCCATTGCGTGGTGCTACATATTGGTCTCGGCGATTCCCTATCTTATCTGGTGCGGGTAAAGCGCGACGATCTACTTTACGATTAGTAGTAAGGGGTAAAGATTCCAGAAAAACAAAAGCTTGAGGAACCATATACAAAGGCAATTTACTGGACAGAAACTGACGCAGTTCACTAATCATCGGTATCCGTTCGTAATGAGCTACTATGTAGGCGACTAAATATTTATCCCCGGGAGTATCTTCCCGAATAATTACACAAGATGTTTGTACATCAATATTTTGGTTAAGTACCGCTTCAATTTCTCCCAACTCAATACGGAATCCGCGAATTTTAACCTGATTGTCAATCCGGCCAAAACATTCAATATTACCATCAGGTAAATAACGCGCTAAATCTCCGGTTTTATACAACCGATTGAAAGCTGCATTAGCAAAGGGATTGTTAATAAATTTTTCAGCAGTCAATTCGGGCCGATTCAGATAACCCCGCGCTAAACGAACACCGCATAAATGCAATTCTCCCTTCACGCCAATGGGTACAGGTTGCAGATTTTGATCCAAGATATATGCTTTTGTGTTAGCAATAGGACGACCAATCAGCACCGAATTGATTTTTTCTGACTGATAATCTAGCAAGTCATGAACTATAGCGGTTACAGACGCTTCTGTGGGGCCATAGACGTTAATACATTGAACCCGTTTTCCGACCATTTGTCGCCAAATATTGACGGTTTCTGGTAACACTGCATCCCCTCCCACGGCCACAACTCGCAGACTTGATGGTACAGTAGCTAATGATTGGGAAACGGCGATTGCCCATTCATGCCAATAGGCGGGGGTAATATTTAAAAGGGTGAGGCTTTCTTGTTCGATAAAATCGGCAAAATCAGTCAAAGTTGCGAACATTTGCCCCGGTCTTAAGACCACTGTACCACCTTTTAACCAGGTGGGAAAAATTTCTTCGGCAGCGACATCAAAGCCAAAGGAAGCAAACTGTAAAACGCGATCAGATTCTGTTAAACCGAATACTTCACTAATGCCCCAACTATGATTAACTAAGGCTGCGTGGGTTAACATCACTCCTTTAGGTTTACCAGTTGAACCAGATGTATATAATAGGCATAATAGATTTTCTGGTGCTACTTCACTGAGGGGATTTTCTGAACTTTCAACCGTCAATTTTTCGGCTAATTTATCTAAGACAATTACCCCCACATCTTCTACTGGCAAAGAATCGAGTAAACTTTCTTGAGTTAGCAGTAGAGAAATTTGGGCATCTTCTGCCATATAAGTCAACCGTTGCTGGGGATAATCTGGGTCTAAAGGTAGATAGGCTCCCCCAGCTTTGAGAACTGCCAATAATCCGACAATAACTAACAGTGACCGCTCTAGATAAATGCCAACTAAAACTTCTGTTCCTACCCCCAAAGATTGTAAATAATGAGCTAATTGATTCGCCTGAATATTTAATTCTTGATAGGTTAATTCTTGACCTTCAAAGACCACTGCTACTGCATCCGGTGTTCGTGCCGCTTGTTCTTCAAATAAATGATGAACACACTGATGGAAAGGATATTCTTTTTCGGTAGCATTCCAGTCTTGTAATAATTCTTTTGCCTCGACTCCAGTTAATAATGGTAGTTGAAAAATTGGCTGCTGCGGATTAGCAACCAATGCTTCTAGTAAGGTGATGAAATTTCCTGTTAATCGCTCAATGGTACTGCGATCAAATAAATCGGTATTATATTCCCATACCCCTTTTAATTCTGCACCGGTATTCTCCATCGCCAGGGTTAGATCAAATTTGGCGGTGTCATTTTCTGTGGTGAGGGGAGTGGCGGTTAAGTCTATTAGTTCTAAGGGAGACGGGGGACTATTTTGCAACAGAAAATCCACTTGAAATAAAGGCGCGTGACTTAAATCTCGTTCAGGTTGTAGGACTTCTACTAACATTTCAAAGGGCAAATCCTGATGAGCATAGGCATCCATTGCCATTTCTCGTACTCGACCCAATAACTGATTAAAATTGGGTTTACCTGACAAGTCAATTCGCAGGACTAAAGTATTGACAAAAAAGCCGATTAAACCTTCAATTTCCCTGCGATTACGGTTAGCAATGGGAGTACCAATTAAGATGTCTTCCTGTTCCGTATAACGGTAAAGTAAGACAGCATAAGCTGTTAACAGGGTCATAAATAAGGTGACACCCTGTTCCTGGGTCAATTGGGTCAGTTTTTCGGTTAATTCTAGGGAAAGGCTAAAGGGTAAATGTCCCCCAGCAAAACTTTGTTGATTGGGTCGAGGTCTATCTGTTGGTAAAGATAGAAGGGCCGGTGCATCTGCTAACTGTTTTTGCCAGTAGTCTAGTTGCTGTTGCAATACCTCTCCCTGCAGCCATTGTCTTTGCCAAAGGGTAAAATCTCCATACTGGATAGATAGGGGATTTAGAGGCGAAGATAAACCCTGAATATAGGCATTATAGAGGGCGGTTAGTTCCTGAATAAATACCCCCATTGACCAGCCATCACTGACAATGTGGTGCATACAGACTAATAAATGGTGTTCCGTTTCAGATAACACCAATAAAGTGGTTCTGATTAAGGGTTCACTTGCTAAGTCAAAGGGTTGAATCGCTTGATTTTGTGCTAACTCTTGGGACGCAATTGCTTTTTCACTACCAGATAAATGCTGTAAATCCACAACCGTAACTGTCCAGGGTTGCGTTTGTATAACCTGGGTAGGGATACCATCAACGGTAATAAAGTTGGTGCGTAAAGCTTCATGGCGATCGCAAATTTCTTCTAAACTCTGAATTAAGATTTCTGAGTTCAGGTTTCCCTCTAAACGCAAGGCTAGGGGGATATTATAAAAAGAACTATTTGACTCAAATTCAGCCAAAAACCAGAGACGAGTCTGAGCAAAAGATAAGGGTAATTCTGCTGTTTTGTCCCTAGGTAAAATCGGCAGTTCAGTTAGTTGTTCTCCTTCGGAAAGCCATTTTATTTCCTGGGACAATTCGGCGATTGTCGGTGCAACAAATAACTCCCGTAAGGGTATTTCTACCCGAAAAGCCTCACGGATGCGCGAAATTAGTTGCGTTGCTAATAATGAATGTCCGCCTAACTCAAAGAAGTTGTCGTGAATCCCCACCTGTGCAACTTTTAATACTTTTGCCCAAATCGAGGATAATATTTCCTCAATGGGGTTACGCGGCGCGATATACTGCTCTTGGCTTTGGAATTCGGGAGCCGGTAAAGCACGGTAATCAGTCTTACCATTAGGCGTTAAAGGTAGGGATTCCAAAATAACAAAAGCACTAGGAATCATATACTCTGGTAACTTGGCTTTCAGGAATTGCCGCAGTTGAGTAATATTAAGGGAATCTTGCTCTTTTGGAGTGGAAATAATCTCTATTTGGGGAATAATATAGGTGACTAAACGTTTCTGATTTGTCTCATCTTCCCGGGCAATCACAACAGCCGTTTTTACCGCACTGTGCTGACTAAGAACAGTTTCAATTTCTCCCAATTCAATGCGGAAACCGCGAATTTTTACCTGATTGTCAATCCGTCCTAAATACTCAATATTACCATCGGGTAAATACCGACATAAATCCCCCGTTTTATATAATTTTGACGGCCCATTGCCCCCCTTATTAAGGGAGGTTGGGGGGATCACTTCATCCTTCTCAAAAGGATTAGGAATAAACTTCTCTTGAGTTAATTTGGGACGATTAAAATAACCCCTAGCTAACCCGACACCACCAATATGTAATTCTCCAGCTACCCCCACAGGAACAGGTTGTAAGCAAGCATCAAGAATATAAACCTGAGTATTACTGATGGGTCGTCCAATGGGAACATTGGTGGTATTTGGTGAAGTAAATTCGCAAAAAGTCGCCGCAATGGTTGCTTCCGTTGGTCCGTAAGCATTTAATAGTCGAGGAAGGGGTGAATATTGGCCCGTAACTGTTTGCCATTGCTGTACTTTTGCCGGTTGAATGGCTTCCCCACCAATGACAATTAGTTTAATCTTTGAGAGAATTGGCAGGGTATCAGGGGTTAATTCAGAGGCTAATTGATGCCAATAAGCAGTAGGAATCCCTAAAACTGTTAACTGCCATTTTTGACAACATTGCCAAAAATCCTCACTAGAGCGCAACATCTCTTCTGTTCGCAATACCAAGGTTGCACCCGATAACAAACTAACAAAGATTTCTTCAACAGAAGCATCAAAGCAGATAGAAGAAAATTGCAAAATTTGATCCTCTGAGGTAATACCATACTCCCGAATAGTAGTCAGGATATAGTTGACTACTGAGCGATGTTCAATCATTACCCCTTTGGGTTGACCTGTCGAGCCGGAGGTGTAGATAATATAGGCTAAATTGTGCTGTTCAACTGCTACCAAAGGTTTAACTGTACTCTGTTTGGCAATTGTTGACCAGTCTTGGTCTAAACAGATAGTATTCGCTGGAAATTGGGGAAGTTGCTCGATAAATTTAGATTGCGTCAATAAAATACTAAGTTGACTATCTTCAAGGAGATACTCAATGCGCTCTTGGGGATAATCAATATCTAAAGGAATATATGCTCCCCCAGCTTTAAGGATTCCCAGGATTCCAATGATCATATCTAGGGAACGTTCAACAAAAATACCTACTAAACTATCGGCTTTTACTCCCAAAGATTGTAGGTAATGTGCCAATTGATTAGCACGATTATTTAATTCTTGATAGGTGAAAAACTCATTTTCTAATTTAATTGCGATCGCCTGTGGATTTAGTTCTACTTGTTGTTCAAACAACTGATGCAGACACAAATCATTTTTGTAGTCAATTTGAGTTTGATTCCAGGTAAATAATAACTGATTGCTTTCACTTTCTGTCAGTAAGGGTAATTGACTAATTGCTTGTTCTGGATTAGCAATAATCCCAGTTAATAGGTTAACAAAATGCCCTGATAGTCGCTCAATTGTGCTTTGATCAAATAGATCTATATTATATTCCCAAATTGCAGTTAATCCAGCTTCTTTTACCTGTATAGATAAACTTAAGTCAAACTTAGCCGTCTTAAATTCCAAAGGCTGACGAGTGGCTTTTATTCCTTCTAAATCTATGCTATCTACAATTTCATTATCTAAGCCAAACATTACCTGAAACAAAGGAGTATAACTCATGTTTCTTTCAGGTTGTAAGGCCTCTACTAACATCTCAAAAGGCAAATCTTGATGGTCGTAAGCATCCGTTGCTGTTTCTCGTACCTGTTTTAATAACTCGCTAAAACTGGGATTTCCAGCTAAATCTGTTCTTAAGACTAAGGTATTGACAAAAAAGCCGATTAACCCAGCTAGTTCACTACGAGTACGGTTAGCGATGGGAGTACCGACTAAAATATCTTCTTGTCCCGTATAGCGATAGAGTAGAGTCTGAAATGCGGTTAAGAGGGTCATAAATAAGGTGACACCTTTTTCCCGACTCAGCTTATTTAAGCCTTGACTAAGTTCTGGAGAAAGGATACATTTTATCCTATCTCCCTGAAAACTTTGTTCTAGAGGACGGGGATAATCTGTAGGTAGATGTAATAAAGCGGGTGCGGCTGCTAACTGTTTTTGCCAGTAATTTAACTGTTTTTCTCGGATTTCTCCCTGTAAATATTCCCTTTGCCAAATGGCAAAATCTGCGTATTGGATTGGTAACTCTTGTAAAAGAGGTTCTAAACCTTTAGTATAGGCATTATAAAGGGTTGTCAATTCCTCAATAAATACCCCCATTGACCAACCATCAGAGACAATATGGTGCAGACAAATCAGCAAGAAATGTTTTGTGTCTGATAACTTGAGTAGGGTGGACCTAATCAGGGAGTCATTGGCTAAATCAAAGGGTTGATGGCTGTGAATTTCTAGCCATTTTTTGATTTCCTGCTCTTCTCGATATTTTGGGCTGTCGTTACCATTGACAAGCGTTAATTGCCAATTACTTTCTGGTTTAATTACTTGTACAGGATTTCCCTCAACCGTGGCGAAATTTGTGCGGAGGGATTCATGGCGCTGAATAATTTCTTGTAGGCTTTTTTCGAGGACATCTACCTGGAGATTTCCTGCTAAATGCAAGGCCAGGGAAATATTATAAAAGGGACTGTTGGGTTCTAATTGATCTAAGAACCATAAACGCTGTTGGGCATAAGATAGGGGTAATTCTTCAAAATTCATTTTCTTTTTCTTGGTAAAATAGTTGGAACGATGGTATCGGATTTTTGCTGTTTTAACTGTTCAATCCCTTGGGCTAATTCTGCTAGTGTGGCCGAGTTAAATAACTGACGTAAGGGAAGTTCAACTTTCAAGTGATCACGTATCTGTGCTACTAATTTAGTGGCTAGGAGGGAATGGCCTCCCAGTTCAAAGAAGTTATCATTTATACCCACTTTCTCGACTTTTAGCGCTTCTGACCAAATAGTTACTAATATATCCTCGATTGGGTTACGCGGAGCAACATATTTGTCTGATGTTTCACTACTAGATTCTGGTGGAGGTAAAGCTCGACGATCTATCTTACCATTAGCAGTAAGGGGTAAGGCATCTAAAATAACGAAAGCATTAGGTATCATATAACCGGGTAATTTAGCTTTCAGAAATTGCCGTATTTCGTTAATGGTAATCGTTTTTTCCGATTGTGGCACAATGTAGGCCACAAGACGCTTATCTCCTGTTGTATCATCCCTCACTATTACTACTGTTTCCCAAATCTGGGGATGAGATGCTAATAATGCTTCGATTTCCCCTAACTCAATCCGAAAACCGCGAATCTTAACTTGATTGTCAATGCGTCCTAAATATTCTAACTCTCCCTTGGGTAAATAACGGGCTAAATCTCCCGTTTTATACAATTTTGACGGCTCATTACCCCCCTTATTAAGGGGGGTTGGGGGGATCACTTCATCCTTCTCAAAAGGACTAGAAATAAACCTTTCTGTTGTTAATTCAGGACGATTGAGATAACCTTTTGTTACTCCTGCACCCCCCACATACATCTCCCCCGGTACACCAACCGGTACAAGTTGTAAATATTGGTCTAGTAAATATACCTGTAAGTCAGGAATGGGACGACCAATCACACTAGCTGTACTATCCAAGTCGGTTATACTTAATGGTCGATAGGTGACATGAACGGTAGTTTCCGTAATTCCGTACATATTAACTAATTGAGGGCATTGGTCGCCATGGCGCTGAAACCAAGGCTGTAAACTATTAATTTCTAAAGCTTCTCCTCCAAAAATAACTAAACGTAAGCTTAAATCGTTATCTGTTGTCGATGAATGATCCCCCCTAACCCCCCTTGATAAGGGGGGAAAACTTCCTTTTAAGGATTCTTCAACTTGAATTAACTGACGAAAAGCGGTAGGAGTTTGATTGAGAATTGTGACTTTTTCTTGACATAATAACTCATAAAATGCTTCGGGAGAACGAGTCACTAAGTAGGGGACAACTACCAAGCGTCCACCATATAACAAAGCTCCCCACATTTCCCACACCGAAAAGTCAAAAGCGTAGGAATGAAATAGACTCCAGACATCTTGACTATTGAAATTATACCAAGCATCTGTAGCGGCAAATAATCTCACGACATTGAAGTGATTGACTAACACCCCTTTCGGTTTACCTGTGGAACCAGAAGTGTAGATAACATAAGCTAGGTTATCTGGAGTGACCGTGTTTTCTAGATTGGAATGGCTGTTTTCGGCGATTTTTTCCCAGTCGGTATCTAAGCAAATAATCGAAGCTTGATGTTGGGGGAGAGTTTCTTTTAACTTTTGTTGCGTTAACAGCACTGATAATTGAGCATCTTCTAACATGAAGCTTAACCGTTCAATCGGATATTCAGGGTCAAGAGGTAGATATGCACCACCTGCTTTTAATATCCCCAATAACCCCACTATCATCTCTAAAGAACGTTCAAGACAAATCCCGACTAAAGTATCAGGTTTTACCCCCAAAGATTGTAAATAATGCGCTAACTGATTAGCTCGACAATTTAACTCATTATAGGTTAATTCTTGCTCTGAATATACAACTGCTAGCGCTTCGGGTGTGCGTTTTACCTGTTCTTCAAATAATTGATGAAGACACTTAGTAACGGGGTAATCACTCTGAGGATCATGACGGTCTATTAATAATTTGTTTTTCTCAAATTCTGTCAGCAAAGGTAATTGAGAAACTTGCGCTTCTGGATTGACGATAATTCCCTCCAATAAGGTTTGAAAATGTCCCAGTAGGCGAGTAATTGCTCCATCATCAAATCGGTTACTATCATAGCTAATTCTCACCAGCAATTGCTCCCCCGGAAGAACAATTAGGGTTAGAGGATAATTAGTTTGTTGAGAAACCTGAATATTTTCCAGACAAAAACTATCATTACCTAAGACCGCAGTAGCATCAACTGGATAATTCTCAAAAACAACTATACTGTCAAATAAAGATGCACCCCTAGTAATTTCACTCCAAGTTTGAATCTCTGCTAATGAACTATATGAGTATTGATTAGAATCAACTAACTGAGCTTGTAAATCTTTCAATAAAGTCAGTGCTGAGGTGTCTGGTTTAACTTTAATTCGCATTGGTAAGGTATTAATAAATAATCCCACCATTGCTTCAATACCAGCAATAGATGTCTCACGGCCAGATACAGTCGCACCAAATACTATGTCTGTTTCTTGGCTGTAGCGAGATAGCAATAATCCCCAAGTTGCTTGCACTAAATTATTGAGTGTCAAGCGATTTTTCCTAACAAAAGATTGTAAGGTGGCTGTGGTTGAATCAGAAAACTGAATTTGCTGTTTTTTATAGACGTTGCTATTT
This sequence comes from Microcystis novacekii Mn_MB_F_20050700_S1, assembly GCA_007096045.1. Classification (GTDB taxonomy): domain Bacteria; phylum Cyanobacteriota; class Cyanobacteriia; order Cyanobacteriales; family Microcystaceae; genus Microcystis; species Microcystis novacekii. The sequence continues at coordinate 11,012 of SFAU01000095.1, forward strand.
TTTGAGCTTAATAGTTTTTCTATTACTAAAGGAGTAGGAGCAGTGAAACCTTCGAGTTTTTGTCGCCAAAATTCTTCGGCTGGTTTTTGTTCCTGTTGCTGTAGCCAAGCAATATATTGACGATAGCTGACAACAGGTTGATCAGCAATAACCTGATTTTGAGAAATTTCTTGATAAATCTTTAAAAAATCTTTAATCACTAAAGATACAGACCAACCATCAAGTAATAAATGATGACTACTCCAAACAAATTGATAGTTATTTTTGTCTAATTTGATCAGATGTAGGCGCATCAATGGAGCTTCAGACAATTGTAGTGATTTTTGCCGATCAATTTCCCAAAAAGCCGGTAATTCCTGTTCTTGTTGTTGTGCGGTTAAATGTTGCCAATCATAAGTAGCGACTCTCACAGTTACTTGTCGATACACTACTTGTACAGGTTGGCTCAATGATTCCCAAATAAAAGCTGTACGGAAAACCACATACTTTTCTACTAATCTTTGCCAAGCTTGCTCGAATATTGTTGTATCGACATTGCCCTTTAAATTACAACTAAATTGGACGAAATATACATCTGCATCTGGCTCATACAAGCTATGAAACAACATCCCCTGTTGCATCGGCGATAGGGGATAAATATCGGCTACATTTTGTCTATTTGTGTTATTCATCTGGGAGTTCATCGTTACAGTTGAGCTAATATTTGTTCTAGTTCTATTTGGTCGATTTCTAATAAGGGGAAATCTTGGGCGGTGTAATCTCGATTATCCGCTTCAGACGGCGGAGGATTCACTATTTCTGGTTCTGTTTGTGACTGGGTGACTCTTGTTACTACTGTGGCTAATTCGGCGATATTTTGATGGGTAAATAATTGCTTGGGGGTTAACTCTAATCCTGCTTTTCTGGCTCTGGTAATGATTTGAATAGTTAGGATGGAATCGCCCCCCAGTTCAAAGAAGTTATCATAGATACCTACTAGCTCTACTCGCAAAACTTGTGACCAGATTTTAGCTAATATTTCTTCTTCTAGGTTACGAGGAGCGACAAAATTCAATTCTATCTCCCCACGCAAGTTGGGTTCAGGTAAAGCACGATGGTCTAATTTGCCATTGGGAGTTAAAGGTAGGGCATCTAAGGTAACAAAAGCACTAGGAATCATGTAATCTGGGAGCCTAGCTTTGAGAAATTGCCGCAGTTCACTTGTGCTTGGGGTGACATTTTTGGGCGGGACAATATAAGCAACTAGGCGTTTTATTCCTGGACTATCTTCACGAGCGGTGACACAAGTTGTTTCTACATAATTATGCTGACTCAGAACCGCTTCAATTTCTCCTAATTCAATGCGAAAACCTCGTATTTTAACTTGGTTATCAATGCGTCCTAAGTATTCAATATTGCCATCGGGTAAATAACGAGCTAAATCTCCTGTTTTATATAATCTGCTTTCTGTTGTTTGATGGAAGGGATGAGGGATAAATTTCTCGGATGTTAACTCTGGATGATTTAGATAACCCCGTGCTAAAGATGCACCGCCAATATAAAGTTCTCCTTGTACACCAATTGGTACTGGTTGAAGATTTTGGTCTAGGAGATAAATTTGTGTGTTCCCTAAGGGACGACCGAGAGGAACATTTTGTGTAGAGGAATCTCTCTGATGTTGAGATATTGATTGAGAGTCCACTGCAAAGGTCAGCACACCAACAGTAGCTTCTGTCGGACCGTAATGGTTGAATATTTTGCATTGTGGGGCATGAATTATTACTTTCTCTACTAAATTCCAAGTGGTAGTTTCACCACCTAAAATTAATTTTTGCCAGGGTAATCTTGTTTCCAGTTGAGCCGCAGATAATAAAGCCGCCAAGTGAGAAGGAACGATTTTCAGATAATCAAAGGGATGTTGTTGGCAATATTCTAAAAAGGCATTTGAATCAGTTGTTCTAGCCTCTGATAATAGGTGCAGACATCCACCATTAATTAAACTAGGAAAAATCACTGTATTTCCTAAATCAGCCGCAAATGTGGAGACTAAAGCAAATTGTCCCCCCGGTTTCGACAAGCATTTTTCCTGAATGCCATTGAGATAGTTGAGTAATTGCCTGTGTTCTATGGCGACACCTTTAGCTTTACCAGTTGAACCAGAAGTAAAAATTGTGTAAATTAAGTTTTTGGCAGTTGTTGTATTTTCTGGATTCTCTTCTTCAAATTCAGCTATTTTCTGCCAGTCAGAGTCTAAATAAACTACAGGTAGGTGAGTGAATCTCGCCGCTAGTGAGGATTGGGTTAATAGAACCTGTGCCTGACTTTCTCCTAGCATAAAATCTAGACGTTCTTGGGGATAAGCTGGCTCTAAAGGTACATAACCTCCACCTGCTTTCAAAATACCTAGCAGTCCTACCATCATTTCTAGGGAACGCTCGACACAAATTCCCACCAACACATCTGGTCCCACCCCCAAATTTTGCAGGTAATGAGCTAACTGGTTCGCTCTGGCATTCAACTCCCGATAATTCAATTGCTGGTCTTCAAACACGACCGCCACATTATCAGGAGTTCGTTCCACCTGTTCCTCAAATAATTGATGAATACACTTATCTAATGGATAGTCAGTCTGACTATTGTTCCACTCAAAAAGTAACTGCTGTTGCTCAACTTCTGTGAGCATTGATAATTGGGAAATGGGCTGCTGTGGGTTAAGCACAATAGAGTTGAGCAGTCTGACAAAATGCTTGGCCATACGCTCAATAGTAACAGCTTCAAATAAATCAGTATTGTATTGCCAACACGGCTCAATCTCCCCTTTTGCTTCCCTTACCATTAAACTCAAATCCAAGTGTCCGCCTCTTTGTCCTAACAAATATGGCTCCATTGGTAACACTGATTTTTGCCAATGCAAGGAATTATTTTTTGCTTCACACCAAGTTTGTGCTTGCCAGGCAAAACTGACTTGACATAAAGGCGAACGGCTAGTATCTCGTTGTGGCTGGAGTTTATCTGCTAACAGAGAAAATGGGTAATCTTGATGCTTTTGTGCTTGTCTAACTATTTTGCCAACTTGAGCCAGAAGTTCTGTAAATGTGGCATTCTCCTGAACAGAAATTCTTAAAACGGTCAGGTTGGAAAAGTAGCCAACAATCTCTTTAAATTCTTTAGCCGTCCGACCTCTCATCGGACTACCTATAAGAATATCTGTTTGATTAGTGTAGCGGTAAAGTTGCACATAAAATGCTGTGAGCAGAATCTGATAAAGGCTGGTGTTCGAGGTTAAAGCTAGATGCCCGAGTTTTTCGGTTAACTGTTCATCTAGCTTGGCAATGTATGAGGCTCCTTGATAAGTCTTTACTGGAGGGCGAGGTTTGTCGGGAAGCAGATGCAAAATTGGCAATTCGCCAGCTAATTGTTGTTGCCAATATTGCCACAGTTTTTCTCCCCTAGAACCAGATAGCATTTCTGACTGCCATTGGACAAAATTTGCATAAGTTTTATTTTCATTCCAAGAATCTGGGGCTGTTTCTGTCTGCTGTTGACTAACTTGCTCCACTTCCTCGGGATATAAAGATTGAAATTCCCTCAGCAGTAAATCATAAGACCACATATCACTAGCAATGTGGTGCATTGTTAGCAAGAGAATATGTTCTTCATCTGAACGAGTAAATAAATTTACCCGCAAAACTGAATCTTTTTCTAAGTTAAAAGGGGTGTCAGCTATAGCATAGATTTTCTCTCTCAATTGTTCTTCGCTCCACTCCCTAGCATCTGTTACCTCAACAATAAAATCCTCTTGTTGGTTAACCTGCTGCACTGGTTTGCCTTCATGATTGGTATATGTGGTTCTCAGAATCTGGTGCTTTTCAATAATTTTTTGCCATACACTATTGACAACAGCAATCTCTAAATAAGAATAAATTTTTGCAGTAATAAATATGTTATAAGCAATGTTTTCTGGAGCAATCTGGTAGATTAACCACATTGCTTCTTGACCACGGGAAAGCCCAGATGAATTTGGGGAAATTGTTTCGATATTTCTACTCATTTATGAATCGGCTTTGTCTTACTAAATAGCTTGGTCTAATTAAATGTAAGATGTAGTGCGGGCATATTGCCCGCTAGGGCTATCTACGAAATAACCTACATTACCCCATCATGAAGGATGTGGATTAGCGGTTTCACGGAATTGCTCTGACATTGTACCTAATGAGCCTTTCTGTGTCAACTCTTGAGGTTGATGCGTTTCATTTTTGAATTGGCGAGGTCATATGTGTCCTGCCATACTATCATGGAAAAGAAAAAAAAATTTGTCATGGTCAACGAAATTCGGTAATATGTGGTAGTCTGATCAGCACTCACTAGCTTTAGCTTCAAAACAATGGTTACTTGTAGTAAGATAACAAGGGTTAAAAAAGCAGTAGCAGGGGTGGCTGAGAAAGCCATCTCTTTATACTGACAGATAAAGCGACGGGAGTATGTTAGCACAACTCAAACACAATAACCTTAAAATTGTCGGGGGGCCTTAGATTTTCGCCAATTGCCTTCTACACAGGGGAGGGTTTCTCCTGAAACTAGAACCTAAAAGACAACCGCATGATCACCTCCGCCAATTCAACCAAAATCTAAAATCATTCCGGCAAAATTTCCACAACTCCAATATAAATGCTATATGTCCGCCAAAGTCCCTCAAGATCGATCGACGACTAATCTTATCTCCGATGTCAATAAATTTTGGCACAGTGTCAAGCTGATTGCTGCTCCCTATTGGTATCCTACTGAATCGGGGGGAAGGACTTTTGCCGATGTGATGAAAGCTTGGGCAATGCTCATCCTACTAATCGGGGCAATCCTAGGAGTTGTAGGCTTAAATGCCTTCAATAGCTTTGTTAGTAATTACTTAGTTGATGTCATTCTTGAAAAAAATGATTTTGATAAATTTGTCAGAACTTTGGTAGTTTTTGCGGTTGGACTGCTCTTTGTCACCATTTTAGTTGGCTTGCTTAAATTTCTCAGAAAAAGAATCGCCCTAGATTGGTATGCTTGGCTCAATGACTGGATTCTCTCAAAATATTTGCATAATCGCGCCTATTACAGAATTAATTTTAAATCCGATATCGACAACCCAGATCAGCGTTTATCCCAAGAAATTGAGCCGATTACCAGTAAAGCTCTCTCCTTTTTTGCAGTTTCCCTAGAAAATGTCCTAGATATGATCACTTTTTTAGTGATTCTTTGGTCAATTTCTTCCTCTGTTGCCATTATTTTAGTCATTTGGACAATTCTCGGTAACGTCATTGCTATCTATTTTAACCAAGCCTTAAATAAAATTACTCAAGAAGAATTAGAACTTAAGGCTAACTACAATTATGCTCTAACTCATATTCGTAATCATGCGGAGTCGATCGCTTTCTTTGAGGGAGAAAATCAGGAATTAAATATTATTCAGCGGAGATTTAATAAACTCTTAAGCAGTGCTAAACGTAAAATTGATTGGGAGAGAGGCACAGAAATTTTTCGTCGAGGCTATCAGGCGGCAATTCAAGTATTTACTTTTGTCATTTTGGGTCCTTTGTATATCAATAGTGAGGGCATTAGTTTCGGACAGGTTGGGCAAGCCTGTTTAGCGGCTAATTTGTTTGCTACGGCACTGGCGGAATTAATTAGTGAATTTGGCACTTCGGCACAATTTAGCAGTTATGTTGAACGTCTATCGCAATTTTCCCAAGCCTTAGAAGAAGTCATTAAACACCCGGAAAATTTAAGCACGATTAAAACCATCGAAGAAACCCAATTTTCCTTTGAAGATGTCACCTTGCAAACCCCCGATTATGAACAGGTAATTGTCGAAAACCTCTCCCTTTCTGTTCAGCCTGGACAAGGTTTATTAATTGTCGGTCCGAGTGGTCGGGGTAAAAGTTCTTTGCTACGCGCAATTGCCGGTTTATGGAATGCCGGAACCGGCCGATTAGTGCGTCCCCCCCTAGAAGAAGTATTATTTCTGCCCCAACGTCCCTATATAATATTAGGAACCTTGCGAGAACAGTTACTTTATCCCAATCGCAATCAAGAAACCAATGAGATAAAACTAAGGGAAGTTTTGCAAGAAGTCAATCTCCAAAATTTACTAAATCGAGTCAATAGCTTTGATACAGAAGAGCCTTGGGAAAACATTTTGTCCCTAGGAGAACAACAACGTTTAGCTTTTGCTAGGGTATTAATTACCCGTCCCAGTTTTACTATCCTGGATGAAGCCACAAGTGCTTTGGACTTAAACAATGAGGAAAATTTATATCGGCAATTGCAGAAAACTCACACAACTTTTATTAGTGTCGGACACCGGGAAAGTCTCTTTAAATATCATCAATGGGTTTTAGAACTCTCTAGTAATTCCCATTGGCAACTGCTGACAGTGGAGGAATATCGCCGACAAAAAGCCAAAGAAATTATTAATATTTCTGTCGATAATTCTCAAGCTAGGCTCGAAGATTTACCGAATCAGGAAACCGAGGTCAATCCTAAAATCAATCCTGCCGGGGAACCACCCCCCGAATCGCCAACGACAACAATCTTAACAGAACCCCTAGAAGGACTTTCCCATGCACAAATGAAGGAATTAAGCGACTATTCTCTCAGTAGCATTAGAAGCAAAGCCAGTCAGGGAAAATCAATTACGGGGAAAGATGGACTGACCTATCGCTATGACAAAGACCCTAAAATCTTAAAATGGCTAAGAGTTTAGCCGATGAGAGACGGGTCAAAAAACAACTTTAAACCATTACACCAACTTAGCTACCCAAAAAATGAATCAAACTCTGGTCAATCAACAACAGTTCTTCCAAGAAATCGTCCAAGATATTGAGGAAAATAAAATTGCAATTGCGGCGAAAAAACTGCGTCAACAGGAAGCAGATAGCTGTGAAATTCCGGCTCAGTGGCTCTGGAAAACAGCAGAGGCTTTAGAAACCAACGACTGGAGCATTTTATCAGAAGATTTCATTAATTTGAATTTTATCGGTAAAAATGGTTATTTTCTGATGATTGCTCCCTATCGCATCAATCGTCAAGGAGAAAGACAACTCACGTTGAGTGCGATTTACGGAAAAATTCACCAAAATAGTCAACCTTCTATTGAACAACTAGAAAGCTTAACTCGTGAAAAATTTGGCAGTCTAAGACAACCGATTCCCAGAAATTTGTCCTTTACTGAAATTGCTAGTTGTGGCACGGTTAAAGGTGAAAAGGGGGAAGCTTTTATCGTTCCCCATAGGTGGACTTTTCCCAATAGTGTTCAGGGGCCAGCTTTAAATAATGCCAGTGAGCAAAAAAGACGCTTTTCTGGTTCTAGCTACGAATGTATCCGAAAAATTTTTGAGCCAGAAACGGCCGATTTACTATTAGAACCCCTAGAGGATCAAATTAATGGTGAACGCTATCGTCATCTCGATACCCAATTCCATGAAGCGGGTCATGCTACTGGGTTAGGATTTGACTTGAAACTCAAAAATAAACTGTTTCAAAACTATACCTATGCCGGAGTCGAGGAGTGGCGCTCAGATAGTTTAGGCTTTGAATTTGCCGATTGTGCTTTACCAGCCGAAGAAGCGGGAAAATTAGTCGCTGTTAATTTCTGTATTCGCTTTGGTTTAGATGCTCACCGTTTAGGGGGTTTAGAAAAAGATGTGGATGTTCACGCTAGTTTGATTAGTTTGGAATATCTCTTGCAAAATGATGCTATTTATCTCACCAAAAATGGTCAATTGGCCTTGCGGAATATCAGTTATCCAGGCTTACTAAAAGCGGTGGAAATGCACCGAACACAAGCTTTGTCTCTAACGCGAAGGGAGTTGAATCTAAATAGTCCAACGGGTCTTTTTGCTCTGTATAAAGTGGAGATTCATCCCGCAACCCAATTAATTTTTCAGGGACTAATTGTAGAGCGATGCCGCGGAATTTGGTCAGAGTTACAATAAGTACCTAGGGTTTGCTGATAACCGGCCCGGGGAGGGATGTCAATCAGCCATCTGCATCCCACCAAAGCCTATTGATGGCCATGGGGATTGGGGTCAACTCCTCTGAGTTTCTGGCCACAGCAAGTGCCGGCCTGGGAATATTAGTCGTTGACTTCTACACATTTATTTATATATATATCGCTAGATAACTAAAATGTGTTAAACTAGGGGGTAGCATTCTGGGAAATCACGACAGATAGATCAGTCTCTTATTAGTCAGAATCCCTGAACCCCTGATTACCTCTTTCTCCCCTGGGCGATTACAAAACCAATGGCTGAACAACGCTCTGTACTAAAATTTAATGGCATTGATGATCATATTGATCTATCCCACGGATTTCTTGACATCGATCAGAGTATTACCATTACATTTTGGGCAAAAGGGGAAAATAATTTAGCTACAGAAACGACTCTTTTAGAAGCTGTTAATCGGGAAAATAACCGGGTTCTACATATTACCCTGCCTTGGGGCGCTCCCGTGAAACCTGCGATTTTTTGGGATGCGGGAAATGAAGAAGGTTTCGATCGAATTGAGAAAAAAGTCAAGCTTAAAGATTATAGTGATTGGACTCATTGGGCCTTTGTCAAAAATGCGACCACAGGCCGAATGTTGATCTATCGTAATGGTATCATTTGGCATCGTGGCAACGGTCATAACCGGGCCTTAACTGGGATTGAAAAAATCATCTTGGGAGCCTCTGTTAATCTCTCCCATTATTGGCAAGGTTGTCTTGCAGAACTTTCTCTTTGGAATCAAGCGCGTAGCCAAGAAGAAATCCAGAAAACTATGTATCAATCTCCTGGGTTTGATGACCTTGGCTTAGTCACTTATTTATCACTCAATGGCAGTGCCGAGGATCAAACAAGTTATAGCAATCATGGTATTCTTCATGGGACAACCTGGCAACTAGATAGTCTTCCCTCTAAACCGACCTCGATCCCTAAATCAAAAATTCAGACTAGCAGTAAAGCTAGAAGGAATGCGAAAAGGATAACAATGGTCAACGAAATTTTTAACTCTTTTGAAAAAGAAGAAGTGGTTGAACAAGATGCTCCAGCCGAACATCAAGAACCTGCCCCGGAAGAGAATCCAGAATCAACTATAATCACCGAAGAAGCTACTCTTGCCAGCAATGAAATTGAGGAGATTACTAAAACGGCAATTTCTGCACCAGATATCCTGACTTATTCAAACCAGAAAAAACGGTTAATTATTTGTTGTGATGGTTCTTGGGAAGACTCTGCCAGTGCTTACCCCACCAATGTGGTTAAATTCGCCGAATCTATTAAGTATATTGCCGAGGATCAAACCCCCCAAATCGTCTTTTTGTCAGGTTCTGGCAGCGCCGAAGATAACGAATTTATTAAAAGTTTAGGGAATGAAACTTTTGGCTGGGGACTCGATCGAATGATCCAAGATGCCTATCGTTTTCTTGTCCTTAACTATAATCCCACAAGCGAGGATGAAGTTTATTTGTTAGGTTTTAGTCGCGGAGCATATATCGTTCGTTGTTTGGCTAGTTTTATCGATAAATGTGGAATCCTAAAACGCTCTAAGATTAAAGAAATTCCCCTAGCTTATCAACTATATCGAGACCACAGCGTTAGTTCCGATAGTGCCAAAGCTCAACAATTTCGTGCCGCTAATGCCAAAAAAATTGAGACAGAAAAGGAAGATTTTCAAGATCGTATTCCAGTCAAGATGTTAGGTTGTTGGGATACAGTTGGTCATTTTGGTATTCCTGATTTAACCCCTTGGTTTCCCCTAGCTAAGTTTTATCATAAAAAATATGAATTTAGTAACACAACATTAAGTCCGATTATCCAGAATGCTTTTCATGCTGTTGCCATTGATGAAAAACGTAAAAACTTCCCTTCCACTCCGATCAAAGCCAATCCCGAAAATCCCGAACAAGTTGTCAAAGAAGTTTTATTTGTCGGTGAACATACCTGTCTAGGTGGTGGCAAAAAAGAATATCAAGGACTTTCCGACTACCCGTTACAATGGATGATTAATCAAGCCAAAAAATTGGGATTAGAGTTTGACTCAACCACCTCTGAATTTGAGGAATTCCCAATTAAACTAGACCCGACCATTAAGTTCGATAATACTGTTAAAGGATTGTCGGCCTTGGGAGGTGAGCAATGGCGATATTTCAATACAAAAGTTGTCACTGTTCATCACAGTGTGGTAAAACGATTAAAGGCTTTTTCCGATTATCGTCCCAAAAGTCTTGAACCTTTTCTTCAAGCTTTACTTGACGGCGATCAACAGACAGATTAACCTTGCTTTAAAATTAAATTAATCCTTCGCTAGAAATTTGAGGTGATTTTTATGGAACTCGATAACATTATCAAAAAAGTGGCAGGTACTTATTTAGCTTCGGCTATTATTGCTGTCATCGTGCTAATTGTGACCCTCGGACAACCCTTTGTAGTTTTTCTGGGTATCGGAGCGATGGGGTTGGTTAGTGTCTTAGGAGATGCGATCGCTCAGTACGGAATTGAAGCGGTTCTGAATGCTTTTTACACTGAGCGAAGTAAAAAAGAATCCCTAGAAACACTTTTGGCTGAAATTGATGCTTTACCTCTGACTGATGACCTGAAATTAAAAACTAAAAAATACTTGACTGACTATCAAGAACAGACAGCAAAGCAGCAAGAAACGGTAACTGAGCCAACTCCTGAAAGTCCTCAAACAGTTGTTATTGAAAAGGAACCAGTTATTGAAAAGGAACCAGTTGTGGAAAAGGAACCAGTTGTGGAAAAGGAACCAGTTATTGAAAATGAACCAGTTGTTGTTGAAGTTGAAAATGTTTAATTAGGTATTGCTCCCTCTTGCAATAACTGGGAGCAGCGAATGATTATTGCTAAGTACTGAGGAATTTTTTGGTCTAAGATAGCTATGCTAAATAGGAACTCTCCACATCTGATGACCTATAAAAAAATTGCCATTTATGAGCAAAGCTATCAACTTCCTGTTTTTAAAAATAGATACTTAAAAAATTTTCATAAAATCATCAAAGAACGTCGGAAATTAATTCAAGAAGGAGTTCGCTACCATTACTATTTTGGTAAGATTATTAAACGAAAAGAAAAAATTACTCAACAAGAAATCTTGATTGAGACTCAGTTATTAATCAAAGACTATAATTTATTAATTAACGGACTAGAAATCTATCAAGACGGATATTATCGTTTTTTACTACAACTCAGTGACAATCTTAAAATTTTATTTTCCCAAAAATATCAAGAATTAAAAATCTTAGACTACGAGAGAATAAAGTTAGAAATTAAAAATAATAATAATCAAAATATTCTCAATCAACTCAAGCTGGAAAAACAGGAAAATTTTCGGGCAATTTTGCTACTGGGAAAAACATCTTTTTTGATGTTGAGAAAAACTAAATTACTAGGGGAAGGAGTTCAGAAATTAGCCGAGGATACTCAAAAGCAGAAAAAAATTGTGCAAGCAATTATTCAAGAACTCAAAATTTATGAGGAATTAAATCATTACCAACTCAAATCTCAACGAGTTCGCCAAGAAATTGCGGATCTTGCCCAAAATGCGATTAATTTTGAAAACTACCTACAGGACTATTTTGCTCCTTTTCAATTATTAATAGAAGAAGTCATTAAGGTGGATGAAGAATTTTATGCAACAGTGGGAGAAATTAAGTATTTGGTAGATAATATTTTTCCACCTCAGCCTGATCTCTTAGAAACGTCAGATTCCGCCATAAATTCTGAGTTTTTGCTAAATTTTCTAGCGACTGGTTACGAGAAAGACGCAAGGTTAAAAGAGGCTTTTTCCTCTGATCAATTTAATGACTACTTATTCAATGAAAGTGAATGGTCAGAACAATTTATTTCCCTAGAAAAAACCATCAATAAATTATCTGATCATTTAGCAGAACAAGAGACTTGTCAAAAAGACACTATCCCCAAAACTCCCCTAGCAATAGTTGTCTCTCAATTCACTCAAAACAATCTTGACAAATCTTCTAGTTCTAAAAATCCCCAGACTTCCCCAAATATCTTAACTCAAGAATCGGCTGATCTTGATTATAATCAATTACAAGATTTGCTAAGAAAGCAACAGTGGCAAGCAGCCGATCGCCAAACAACCAAACTACTATTAAAAATTTTGGGTAGGACTTACTGGAATGAGGTTTATCCTCAAGATATTGCTCAATTACCTTGTTCAGAACTGAAAAAAATTGATCAACTTTGGCTGCATTATAGTAATGGTCATTTCGGGTTTAGTATTCAGCAAGCTATTTTCTCTAGTCTCGGTGGTTTAGTGGATTATGAAACCCAAAAGAAACTTGGTGATCGCCTAGGTTGGCGGAAGGAAGGTAAATGGCTCAATTATGAGCAACTAAACTTTCAATTAGAGCCGAATTCTCCCCTCGGTCATTTACCCGTTCATTGGTTGATTTTTGAAGAAAATCTTTGTTACCCATCTGCCGAGGTTGCTGACAATCAAAACTCCCTAGCTTTTTGGAGAGTTGGCGATTGGTTATTGTGGCAACTTCACCTGGTTTTAAGCAAAATTCAAGCCTGTGGAATTATTCCTCTGTCTGACTTTTAAAACCATCATTTATCAGCTTGTAGGGTGCGTTAGGCGGTAATAATCTTTGACAAAAACCAAAATTAACAATCCGCCGTAACGCACCACTTTAACATTTCTGAAACCCTTGAATTGCAGCCAAAATAAATTAGCGAGAAAATTCTAGATTCTCACCCATTTTAAGGCTTTTGGGTCTTTATCGTAACGATAATTAACCCCATCTTTAGCAGTAATGATTTTACCTAAACTGGCACGACTCCGGACGTTACTTAAAGAATAATCAGTTAGGGACTGCATTTGTTGATGGGACAAACCTTCAGTTATTTCAGAAACTCCTGCAATTTCCGCATCATGCTCAGTTTTAACCTCAGACAAAGTCTCTATTTTTACCGCTGAGAAATTTTCTGATTTTTTTGACATCATGGCCATATTATTAACTTTTTGACGCTGATAATCTTCTACAGTTGACAGCTGCCAATGGGAATTTTCTGTTAACTCTAAGACCCATTGATGATAATTAAATAAACTTTCCCGATGACCAACACTAATAAAAGTAGTTTCGCTTTCCTGTAATTGCCGATATAAACTGGCTTCATTTACTAAATCTAAAGCACTGGTTGCTTCATCTAAGATAGTAAAAGTCGGTTTAGTGATTAATAGTCGAGCAAAAGCTAATCTCTGCTGTTCTCCCAGAGATAAAATCTGTTCCCAATTGACTTCTTTATCTAAGCTATTTTGGTCAGTTAATAAATGTTGAAGATTGACTTTTTTTAAGATATTTTCTAATTCTTCATCGCTCAGCTGCTCCTTGGTATGGGGATAAAGTAATTGCTGGCGTAAAGTGCCAAGAATAATATAAGGACGTTGGGGTAAAAATAACATTTTAGCTAAAGGAGGACGCACTAAACGACCACTACCCGCTTTCCATAAACCGGCGATTGCTCGTAACAAGGAACTTTTTCCTCGACCACTGGGGCCGATAATGAGTAGGCTGTCTCCCAAAGGAACAGAAACCGATAAATTCTCCACAATTACCTTTTCATAATCGGGAGTTTGTAGGGTGAAATTTTCAAAAGCTATACGCTCATCTTCCAGGGTGGTAATACGACTTAAGTTTTTCGGCTCTTCACTGGCAACTTTTAAGGCATCTGTCAAGGTAGCTAACCGTTCAATATAACTTGAAACTTTACCCGATGTTCCCCATTCGGTAATTAATTGTCCCAAGGCATTAGAAAAAAGGAAACAGCATAAACTCGCTTGACTAATTTCCCCATAATCGATTTCGTTTTTAATAAACATCGGGGTCAAAATAAACATTGAAAATACACTAATCGCTGACTGATAACCTCGATTAAAAAGATTATTAAACCGTTCCCAATTTATCAGTTTTTCCGAGCTTTGAATAAGCCGTTCAAAACGGCCTTCAATGATTTTTTCTTCCTGCTCTTCTCCCTGAAAAAAAGCAATGGATTCGGCGTGGTTACGCACATGGGTTAAAGCATAATTATAATCCGCCTTATCATTAAGTTCAGATTGATTAATTTTATTTAATTCTTGAGTTAGATAAATTGCTATTAAATTTCCTGTGATCGTATAAATTATCAAATAGACTGCAATTTGTGGGGAAATTGTCCAAAGAATAATCGCAAAAGTAATCATTTGTAACCCTTTTTCCACGAAGGTAATTAAAAACCTCAGGGTCATGGTCGTAATTGGTTCAATTTCTTGAGATAATCTTTGATCGGGATTTTTTAAGTTCGAGGTAAAATCAATGTTATAATAAGCGCGATCATTGAGATATTTTTTAACGGTTTGTTTCGTTAACCACTTATACCAATCCAATGCTACTTGGCGACGAATAAATTGAGAAAAAGCAAATAAACCTGTTGTTACTATAATCAAAAAACTGGATAACCACAGTGTATTTAGATATTTAGAAAGGTCTCTATCTTCAATAATAATGTCGAGTACATAACGATTCCAGTAGCTGCTAAAAGCTTCTACCCCCACCGTTGCCAAGATACTTAAAAGAATCAAAGCTGACATTCCCCAAGAAATGATCACATCTCCAAAGGCACGTCCATTTAACTCCGTTGGATACCAATAGGGTTGAGCCACAATTTTTAGGCTTTCCCAAAATTGACCAAATAGTGAAAAGGGATTATTGGAGGATTGAGCGGACACAACAGGGTTTTCCGTCGCTTTTTTAGTAGTATATTGGGCCATCTAGATGCAATTGGCAGTTCTTTTACTGTTCTCTTGACAACTCGCTATCATATTGTAGCGGAAGAATTACCTGTTGTTGTCTTTTGTTGACATTTTTATCTCGAAGTTGAAGTTTTAGGGGTGCAGTAGGCTGCCCGCTCATTTAAATTGCTTGTGGAGATGAGGCACTCTTGCAACAGTAAAGGGATTGGGGGAGATTCAGCTAATCTAAGGATAGGCGGTTAAAATGCGTCTTAGCTGACTTTGATTTTTTGACAAAATACGAAAGACCACATCAGGGACGGGGCGTTGAGTAGGGGTTGGATGAGAAGTTTTTTCTCGATTCAACTGGTAGGATAGTAAGCATTCCACAAGCCAAAATAAAGATATTTATCAGGAGAGTCACTATGAAAGAATCAGTTTTAAAGAGTCATTTGGCAATTATTTTAATTAGAAAATATTTTACACAATCATTGCCAGATAAGAAAGACGGCTCAACACTATAACCAAATTACTACTAATTTATTGACCGATAGTTAACTCTTAATCAACAAAATATCGAAAAAAATCCCCCCTTTTTAAGGGAAATAAAAAGGGGAGAAGATATTAGATAGCTTTAGGATTCAGTCATCCATTCCGTATGGAAAAACTCACCTCTGGGTTTATCGGTACGTTCGTAGGTATGAGCGCCAAAATAATCCCGTTGTGCTTGGGTGAGATTTTGCGGTAAATTGGCCCGACGATAACTATCAAAATAGTCCAAAGAAGAACTAAAAGCTGGGACAGGAATTCCCAACTTATTAGCCAAGACTAACACCTCACGCCATGCCTCTTGGCGATCGAGGATACTTTGCTTAAATTCCGGCGCTAACAACAAATTTGGCAGCCCCGGATTTTCCGCAAAAGCTTTGCGAATTTTATCCAAGAAACCGGCCCGAATAATACAGCCGCCCTTCCAAATCCGGGCCGATTCCGGCAGACTGATATTATAGTTAAACTCCTGAGAAGCTTTCGCAATTAAAGCCATACCCTGGGCATAGGAACACATTTTCGAGCAGTAAAGAGCATCACGCACCTTATCCACAAATAGTGCCGCATCCCCCGGATAGGTTTCCCCGGGTCCGGGTAACTCTTTTGCGGCTGCCACCCGTTCATCCTTATAAGCGGACATCACGCGAGCATTAACCGCAGCATAAATGGTCGGAATTGGCACCCCCAACTCCAAGGAACTTAACACAGTCCAGCGTCCTGTTCCCTTTTGTCCCGCCGAATCCAAGATTAAATCTATCAGATGATGACCGGTTTCTGGGTCAACACACTTAAAGATATCGGCGGTAATTTCAATTAAATAAGAATTAAGCTCATCGGTGCGATTCCACTCGGCGAAAGTTTCCTGTAACTGCTGATTGCTTAGTCCTAGACCATTTTTCAGCACATCGTAGGCTTCCGCAATTAACTGCATATCGCCGTACTCGATGCCATTGTGAACCATTTTCACATAATGGCCCGCACCACCAGACCCCACATAGGTGACACAGGGACCATCATCGACTTGGGCGGCAATTTTGGTTAAAATCGGCTCTAATTCCCGATAGGCGAACTCTGTACCCCCCGGCATCAGGGAAGGACCGTGCAGAGCGCCTTCTTCGCCACCACTGACTCCCATGCCGACAAAACCCAGTTTAGTGGTCGATTCTAGGTCGCGGGTGCGTCTTTCCGTGTCCTCGTAGAGGGAGTTACCGCCATCGATAATCATATCTCCTTCTTCGAGAAGGGGTTTTAATTGTTCGATCACGGCATCCACCGGCGGGCCAGCTTTTACCATGACCAGAATTTTGCGGGGACGCTCTAAATTTTGGACGAATTCTTCTAAACTATAGGCCGCCTTGACATCTTTGCCTACGGCGCGAGTTTCCATAAATTCTTTAGTTTTGCTGGCGGTGCGATTGTAAACAGCGATAGGAAAACCCCGACTCTCCACATTGAGAGCGAGATTTTCTCCCATGACAGCTAGTCCAATAACACCGAAGGTACGTTTAGTCATAGAAATTCAGTCTCGGCTGATGCGTTCTTCTTCCCCTTTTAGCACCTACTTTCCCTAAGATAGCTAAACTTTCCCTATTTCTTAAGCCTTGACTCATCAGTAATCAGTAATCAGTAATCAGTGATCAGATTTGGGTTTTCAGTGAGAAGCATTAAGTGAGGAGTGTTACAGCGTTTCTCCTCAAGATGCAGAAAAATTAATGCTAATGTTAAATTAAATTAAGAAAATCCTCATTCTTCTTATATGCAGTTAACTTGGCTTGATAGTAATTCTTGGTTAATCGAAATCGGGGGAAAACGCCTGCTTCTCGATCCTTGGTTGGTAGGTTCCCTGACTTTTGGTAATTTAACTTGGCTATTTGAGGGCAAAAAAACCTCTAATCATGCCATTCCCGAACATATCGATCTGATTCTTCTCTCCCAAGGTTTGGAAGATCACGCTCATCCTCCTACTTTACAGGTACTCGATCGCCAAATTCCCGTGGTAGCTTCTCCTAATGCCGAAAAAGTCGTTAAATCCCTTAATTATACCCATCCCATCCCTTTAACCCACGGTGCTAGTTATATCTTTGACAATGCGATCAAAATTACTGCCGTCCCCGGTTCTCCAGTAGGGCCGACTCTGGTGGAAAATGGTTATATTATCAAGGAATTAGCGACCAATCAAACCATCTATTACGAACCCCACGGATATCACTCTCCTAGCCTCGATAACTACGGTAAAATCGATGTAATTATCACTCCTTTGATTGACTTAAAAATACCTTTCCTCGGACCGGTAATCAAAGGACAAGAAAGCGCCTTAGCAGTCTGTCAACGCTTGCAACCCCAATATATTATTTCTACGGCTGCCGGTGGTGATATTGAGTTTAAAGGTTTATTAATGGCGGTGTTAAGTGCTGGGGGTACTCCCGAATCTTTTCAAGAATTATTAACATCCCATGCTTTGCCGACAAAAGTAATTGATCCTCGTCCTTGGCATCCTTTTACAGTGGAATTAGGCGAGTGCGTTCCGGGGTTGAGCTAATCTGAGTTAAGGGAAGAATAGAAAAAAAACTGACTATTTCTTCCCGATCTTTATCTAAAACAGTAGAATTTTTTAATTGTTTGAAAAGACTGGCTCTCTTAAATATTGGATGTAAAATGGGGAGATGCCAATTGTACTATAAATAAAAATACTTATGGCTTATTGAATAACTGGGGTGATAGCTTGTAAAACTTCCACTTTACAAAGTCCGAAATCTTTGAGATTTTTAGTACAGAAAATTATATAATTAAAAGTGGCTCTTCTCTGCTAAATTGTCTATGAATCAGTTGCCCTTATTTTCTCAGTCAAAATCAGTGCGGGACTTTTATCAACCTGATGCCGAAATAATTCTTTATCAAGGAGATAGCAATAATTTTATCAAGACTATACCAGATAATTCTGTGAGCTTGATTATTACTTCTCCTCCCTACAATTTAGGAAAAGACTACGAAAAAAAAATCTCTTTGGATACCTATCTGGAAACCCAAACCAAAATTCTGCGAGAATTCTCTAGAATCTTGCAAGATAATGGCAGTATTTGCTGGCAGGTGGGAAATTTCGTTCAAGAGGGTGAAGTTTATCCTTTAGATATTTTTTATTATCAGCTATTTAAACAAATGGGTTTCTTTTTAAGAAATAGAATTGTCTGGCATTTTGGTCATGGATTACATACTTCTAAAAGATTTTCTGGCAGATATGAAACTATTTTATGGTTGACAAAAACCGATAAATATACCTTTAATCTTGATCCAGTGAGAATTCCCGCTAAATACCCCGGTAAGCGTCATTTTAAAGGTAAAAATATCGGTAAACCCTCTGGTCATCCTTTAGGGAAAAATCCCAGCGATGTTTGGGAGTTTTTAGCACAAGAATGGGATGAGTTACTGTGGGATATTCCTAACGTTAAATCTAATCATCCAGAGAAAACTATCCATCCTTGTCAATATCCAATCGAATTAGTAGAAAGATGTATTTTAGCCTTGACAAATGAGGGGGATTGGGTTTTTGATCCCTTTGCTGGGGTGGGAACTTCTCTGATTGCTAGTATTATGCACAATCGTCGAGGGATGGGAAGTGAAAAAGAAGCAGAATATGTGAAAATTGCCAGGGAAAGAATCGCCGCTTATTTTCAAGGTAATCTCAAAATTCGTCCTTTAGGAAAACCTATTCATCAACCTACTGGTAAGGAAAAAGTCGCTCAAATTCCCGAAGAATGGCACAATAATATATAGGAAGTAACACTAAATCTCCACCCCAGGTAGATGGATTCATGAATCCACCTACTATGAGTTGATGCTAAATCTGGTTATTAAAAACTGATTATTTATTCCCCCTGTTGCCTTTTGCATGAGTAGAAAACGGGTTTCTCCGAGAAACCCGTTTTCTGTGCGTTACTCAACGGATTTAGTATAACCCATCCTACAATGATTGATAAGTTTTTTGTCACCATTTTTAGAGAAAACTTTGCAGAATTGTGGCGGTTTCTTGTCCAGTTTTTTCCCAACTAAAAAGCTCGGCGCGTTGGAGACTCAAGGATTTTAAATTTAAGCGCAATTGGTTATTTTTAGCGATTTGCTGCATTGCCTCTCTCATCTCATCAATGCTATAGGGATTAATTAAAATTGCCGCATCTCCCGTGACTTCCGGGAGAGAGGAAAGATTAGAAGTAATCACAGGAGTTCCACAGGCGATCGCTTCTAGTACAGGTAATCCGAAACCTTCCCAAAGGGAGGGATAAACTAAAGCAGTTGCTTGGTTTAAAAGTTGCGGCAATTCTCCATAGGAAACATAGTTTAAAAATTGCACTCGTTGAGAGATTGATAATGCTTCTACCTGTTGCTGTAAAGCAGGGGTAAAACGGGGGTCAAATTGACCGACGATTAATAATTGATATTCGGAGTCGATTTGGGAAAAAGCAGTAATTAAACGACCGAGATTTTTATGAGGATCATAACGACCAAGATAGAGAAAATAGGGACGAGTCGCCAGATTTAGAGGACGAAAATTATGAGAATCATATCCAGAAAGAATCACGGTTATTTTGTCAAGAGGGATGTTAAAAAACTTATTAATATCCGAGGCAGTTGCTTGGGAAACAGCGATAATATGTGTGGCTTTTTTCAGGACTTGGGGTAAATAGTATTTATTATAAAAAGTTAGGGGAGAAAATTTCGGGAATCGCAGGGGAATTAAATCATGAACTGTGACAATATAGCGGCAATTTCCATAAATAGGTGCTTCGGGAATGGGGGTAAATAGCAGGGAAGACTTTAATCGTTGATAGGTTTGATCGAGTTGGGTTTCTGTCCAAATTAAGCGCCTAATATTGCCTTTGGTTCCCTGTTCTTGGGTGAGGTTTGCCGACACAGGATAGGTGTTAAAATCTGGGTAACTATTAGAAGTGATTAGGGTAGGATTTAAGTTAGTTAATTGGGGAATGAGATTTTTAGTATAGGTAGTCAATCCAGTATATTTAGTACCAAGAAAAGCGAGATTGATTAATAATTGATGATTTCTATTCATAGATATTAGCTAGTTATTATAAAAGAGAACGATAAGCTTTTATAGTAGCTTGTGCGGTTTTTTGCCAAGAGAATTTTACTGCTTGTTTTTTTCCTTTAGTGATTAACTCTTGACGGAGAGAGGTATCACTAATAACTTGATAGATTGCCGCAGCAATTTCTAGGGGATTATCGGGATTAATTAATATTGCTGAGTCTCCGGTGACTTCGGGTAAGGATGCAGTATTAGCAGTTACCACCGGACAACCTAAAGTCATTGCTTCTAAAACTGGTAATCCAAAACCTTCGTAAAAAGAAGGATAGACAAAAACATCGGCTTTTTGATAATAATCCGCAACTAAGTCATCAGCAAGATAATCAAGATGTTGGATACTATCTCGAAAAGGAGACTGAGATATTTTATCAAAAATTGGTTGATACTTCCATCCTTTTTTGCCAATCAGAATCAGATTATGGTCTAATTTATACCTGTCCTTGAGATAATTAAAAGCGGTGATAAGATTAATAATATTTTTTCTTGGTTCTAGGGTACTAACAAAGAGTAAATAGGGTTTAGTGATAGTTAGAGATGAGGGATTATTGGGAAGAGAAGAATAACGACTTGCGAGGGGAGTAACAAAAATTTTCTCTGGGGTTACATCTAAATATTCGATAATATCTCGTTTGGTACTTGCGGAGTTAGCAATAACTAAATCTGTCCATTGTAGAGATTGTTTAATGCGTTGGGTGTAGGTTTTGACAATCCCCGTGACAAACTCAGGATATTTAATAAAAGTAACATCATGAATAGTCATAACTTTACGACTCTGACCACAAGGATACACCACATGATCCAATCCGTGGAGAATATCGGGAGAATCAAGAAAGTTTTCTAGATAGGGAATTAGAGGATTAGGAAATCGGGTTAAGATATTGCTAAGACTGACGGGAATTGGTAAACATTTAACCTCTGGATAGGATTGCAGTTTTTCGGGGATAGAAAAATTACCCCGCAGCCAATTTTTTACCGATGGTTGAAAACAGAGGGACAGGGAAAAGTTTTCTTGGTTTTGTAATTTGGCTAATTCGGCAATCAGGTGATAAGCATATAATCCAATTCCACTAGGATTTTGTCTTATCGGTGTACCATCAACTAAAATTTTGAGCATTTGCGGTTAGATGAGATTGACGGGATAGATATTTTTAAAATTACACATTCAATTGTCAATTTTGCTCGGTTAGGACAAGATTAAAATTGGCAATAAACTCCACCCTAATAGTTAATCTTACCCTATAGCGTCCCTAAATAGCAGCCTTTTTGGGCTAGGTTCTGGCGAATACTTAATTTATCGGGCAATTTTTTCGATTATTGTCCCCTCACCCACCCTATTACTATGATTGTCAACGGGTACTTATTAAGCTATGAATCTCCTTGACGAAAAACATGATAATTAGTTATAATTACGGAAGAATAGCTTCCCCGTACTTGTGCTGATCGGAAAAAGTTATCTCAGGGATGAAGTAGTCCCCCAGAGAAAAACTAATATCTGGTAATGCCGAAAAATCTTGATTAACTAATATTTTCACTATGTTTAATCCCTTAGTATCTTTTAAATCCTTAGAAGGCCATGAAGGTGAGGTTAAATGTCTAACTTTTTCCCAAGATGGTAAACTTTTGGCTAGTGGAGATAACGAGTTAACTGTTATTGTTTGGGATTGGCAAAAAAATCAAAAATTTATTTTACAAGGACATGAAAAAGCCGGTTGGTGGGATAAGGGAGTTAACTCTGTTGCTTTTAGTCCCTGTCAAGGATTTTTAGTTAGTGGAGGAGATGATCAAACTGCAAGAATTTGGTCACTGGAAACTAAAAAATTAATCTCTACCTTAACGGGACACCAAGATAAAGTTACAGCAGTAGCTGTTCATCCCGATGGGGAAATTATTGCTAGTGGTAGTGAAGATAAAACGGTGAAAATATGGTCAGTAAAAACTGGAGACATTCTTGCCACATTACAAGGTCATAGCGATAAAGTCCTAACAGTTAAATTTAGTCAAAATGGTCAACTTTTAGCCAGTGGTGGCGGTGAAAATGACAAAACGGTAATTATTTGGAATCTGGGAGAAAAAAGCAGTATTACCCTGAAAGGTCATTCCGATTGGTTTGGAGGTATTTTATCGGTAGATTTCGGCAGTAATAACAAATTTTTAGCCAGTGGCAGCAAAGACAAAACTATTAAAATCTGGGATATTAAAAGAGGTACAGAGGTAAAAACTCTCAGCGAACATAGTGTTCATATAAATTCAATTAGTGTTAGTCCTAATAATCAACTATTAGCCAGTGGTAGTGATGATAAAAGCTTAAAATTATGGGATTTAAAAGCAGGAAAAGCCATTATTTCTATTCCCCATCCCCAGAAAATCTATTCGGTTTGCTTTAGTCCCGATGGTAATTATATCGTCACGGCCTGCCAAGACAAAATCGTTAGAGTTTATGCCACTTCCGAACTACAATCTTTAGCAAGTTGAGCAATCTTTGAGCAGGTGCATCTCATTTTTGTAAATCTACTAACTTGGGATTTTTAAAGGGAAACTATCTGCCAAAATTGATCGTTACTTGCGATTTTATTACTCAATCCAAGCTTTTGGGGGGTAGAACCCCCCAAAAGCTTGGATTGATTCATCGTAGGGTTGATTCATGAATCAACCCTACCCAAACCCCCCGTTGGGGGCGTGGCGCCGCCCCCAAACCCCGGAGCGCATGAGCTTTTCGGTGGGATGCTTACACGCAGCTGCTGATATATTTGTAATAATTTAAGAGTCACTAATAATTGCTGATTGTCGATATTTCTGCAAATGTGATACTAAATCCGGTTATTAAAAACTGATTATTTATTCCCCTTTGCATGAGTGCCTCTCCTCATAACTAGCCTGTACTCAACCGATTTAGTATAATTATCCACTAGAGACCGCTGCCGGTCTGTTCCTCTCGGAAGTAAAGCTGATATAATTGACAGCTAGGCTGGGCTAGATCGCCTTTTAACTGAATTAAACCCATACTTTCCAGTTTATAGGCAGTAATCGGTTCTAATCGCACTCCCTTATCGTAAGAATTAACCACTTCCCCCATCGCTGTCAATAATTCCGGCTGTTTTTGCAGACTATCCCAGTGATGACGCAAGTGTGCCGCATAAATTCCCCCTTGGGTAGCAGCATTAGGGAGAATATTTTTTTCCCCGCGTACTCGCGCTTCCAGGGCCAAACGACTAAGATAGGGATGACCAGCGACTAGAGCGATTAAATCGCTAATAAAACGCTGATTATCCTCATTTTTAGGCAATCCGTGGCGACTAGCCAAGTTTTCCAGTTGTTCGAGACTAAAACCGGGTAATTTAATCGCGCGACCGACATTAAAGGGAGATTGATTAGCGTCCAATTGAATATAGATTTCCGTGGAATTAGCAATCGCTAACCGCAAATTCTGCCAGATTTCCAAATTATTAGCTTCTTCGTGCCAACAGCGCAAAAGCGGCAAAAAATCCCTAGCGATGTCGGGATACTCGAAAATTCTGTCTAAATTATCTAGGGCCAAAAAAAGAGGTCCGTTAATCTGTTCCAAAAGATAGGACTGAAAATAGGTTTGACAACTGATTAAACTGCCAAATAGTTCCTCATCCCAATATTCATCTAATTGAGGCTTTAAACCCAATTCTCGGCTGACATTTGCCGAAAACCAGCGACAAAATCGGTCTAAACTGGCAAACATCGCCTTTTCTGCCACTTGACAATTAATATAAACTGTGCTGTGTCCCCAACTCTCTGCCTGAGCGAGCAGATGTTTAAGGAGAGAAGTTTTACCAGTTTTTTCGGGAGCTTTAATGCGAATGAGTGACCCCGGACGATTAATTTCTTGATAACAGTCGCTTTCGACGGGAGGGCGGCTAATATAAGTATCTATAACTGATTTTTCTGCTACTATCGGGGTGGGGGAATTTTTCCATTCAGGATATTTGAGATCTTTGAACCATTCTCGGAGGATTTGGAACTTACCCGGCCCTTTACTACCTAATTCGAGTTCGGGACAGCCATTATCTTTATCTACCGAGAAATAGCTATAGATTTTAGTCATCTGTTTTTTATAGGTTTCATGGCTGGCGGCCTCGGCCATTTCCCAAATTTCCTCATCCGGTTTGCGCCAATTTTCGTAGGCAAAACGAACTAAAAAAATCTCCTTTAATTTGCCTTGAACACCGTATTCTCTAGCTAGATGTTTAAGAAACTCGTCCCATCCCTGTGGTTTCATTCGGTTCTACTTTATTCTACTTATATTCCCTTTTTTTCCATGTTAACCCCTTTTTCCCTCTTGACAATGGGACTGACATCCGAGAGGGAAGGCCCTATAGTAAAAATAGGTCAATTACCTGATGGTGTCTAAGGGAGTAAAGCCATGAAAATCTCGTTAACCTTGTTTGTTGTGGTCTCCTTGCTGTTAGGTTCAATTCCTCACACTTTAGCGGTTAATAGTCAAGATAACCATTTTGACCGTTCCTCTTCGCCGCTAATTTTACAAAACCGTGACTGTAAGGGTGATAAGGACGATAATTGCAATTAGTCCTGATTATCTCGGTTAAGGCCATTAATCCCCTACCAATGACACAATCGTGGTCGGGATTTTTTTTAAACCCAGTCAATGGGAGGAAATTGCCAAAGATTGACTTTTATCTTGCTCTTAATAGCTAGGGATTGTCCAGAGGTTAAAATTTGTCTAGGGGTGGCTTCTGAATGTAAACAGCCATTTTTGTCGATAGATAAGGGTATAACCGCATATTTGTCAAGATTTTTGGGAAAATTAAAAGCTTGCAGAATCCATCGAGCCGAATTGATAGATAGCTCCTGTTTTTACCAGGAGTAATCTAGAGACTAGATCAGCTTTCGACCTTCATATATACTAGACCTCTTGCAAAAGTCTTAAGTCGATCCTTGTACAGCAACATTTTTGAAGATGATCAACTACTAATAAATAATTAACTGAAAGTCCCTCCCATTATTGTTTCTATCGTTTGTTTTC
>SFAU01000096.1 GCA_007096045.1 Microcystis novacekii Mn_MB_F_20050700_S1
TAAACGACGGGAAAAAGCCAGAAAACGAGTAGCTAAAATCCACGCAAAGATTAAGGACACTCGCACTGATTTCTTGCCTAAACTATCCACTAGAATTGTTCGTGAGAATCAAACGATAATTTTAGAGGATTTAAACACATCAGGAATGGTTAAAAATCGTAAGCTATCCCGTGCTATATCAGACTTAGGATGGCGTTCTTTTCGAGATATGCTATCAGCAAAGTCTGATAAATATGGGCGTAACTTTCGGATAATTTCCCGATGGGAGCCAACGTCTCAGCGATGTTCCTGTTGCGGGAATATCGGCGGGAAAAAGGCGTTAAATATCCGTGAGTGGGAATGTCTTTTCTGTGGCACTTTTCATGATCGAGATGTAAACGCTGCGGTAAATATCAAGGTCGCCGGAGGACATTCGGAGACTTTAAACGGACGTAGAGGAAAGCGTAAGACTTCTGTTAAAGAAGCAGCATCCTGGGTCGCGTCAACCCCATTCAGCGACCATTCTAAAAAGGTGGCGTGGTGAGGAATCGCCGTCCGTTTTACGGCGGCGAGGATGTCAAAAATCGTCTTCTACGCCATGCCTCCGCTAAATTAGCACAGACAGAACGAGAAGAACGTCTAATTTGATCAATTAATACATATTTTTCCGACCCAGGAAACTTTTTAGATAGTTCAAAGATTTCCATAGCCAGATTAAAGGCGATTTGATAAACTTCTAGGTCTTCATGGGTGTTCAGCAATTTCTTAGGTTTTTGCACCATAATTCCCCTTTCCTGATGGATGATTCTTACTTTCCCTTATAAATACCTCTTGTCAAACCTAAATTCAGGAAAATTCCCCACCACCCCATCACCCCATTCCCCCATCACCCCATTCCCCCATCACCCCATCACCCCATTCCCCCATCACCCCATTCCCCCATCACCCCATCACCCCATCACTACCCCATTCCCCCATCACCCCATCACCCTATCACCCCATTCCCCCATTCCCCCGTTCCCCCATCACTACCCCATTCCCCCACCACCCCATTCCCCCACTTCCCCAAATCCCCAAATCCCCAAATCCCCCCAAAAAAATTTTTGCCCAGGGTGATAGGTTTCCTGAAACAGGTGGGTAAGTTGTTTGTAGGAAAGAAAAATCACACCTACCCACCACAAAGATACATCCATGAACTCTACTTTCAAATTCAAACTCATCCAAGCTCTCAACAAAAAGAACGGTAACAAAGGTTTCACCCTCATCGAACTCCTAGTTGTCGTTATCATCATCGGTGTACTCGCTGCTATCGCTCTCCCCAACCTCCTCGGTCAGGTAGCCAAAGGTAGACAAGCGGAAGCTCGCAACAACCTCGGTGTCGTTAACCGCGCTCAACAGGCTTACCGCCTAGAAAACGCCACCTTTACCACTATGACCCTCTTACCTGTCACCACCACTGGCATCTACTATTCTGCTATTGCCAACGTTGGTACTCCCGATACGTTATCGGCTGTTCAGAATGCAGTGGCTTTGCCTCAATACACTAATGATATTCGCGACTACTCTGCTGCGGTAGGTCAAACTGCCGCTGGTGTTTTCACTTCAGTTATCTGTGAAACAACTGAACCTACTACTCCTGTTGTCAATGCGACTGTAACCACTGGTACTGTACAGACTTGTGCTGTCAACAGCAGACCGGTCCAGTAGATATTTCTACCAGATTGCTGACAAGCTTTCTGGTATAACAACCCAAATCTAATCATACTCTAGCGGAAGGTGGCGGGGAAATATTCTCTTGGAACCTTGCGCTTTTGATTTTTTTGGGGAAGTGGGGAAGTGGGGGAAGTGGGGGAAGTGGGGGAAGTGGGGAAGTGGGGAAGTGGGGGAAGTGGGGAAGTTCAACTAAAACCCCAACACCCCAACACCCCAACACCCCAACACCCCAACACCCAAAATATAAGCTAAGACCTATTTAACCGGCTTATTCTTAGATTAGCCGAATCTCCCCCCCAACCCCTAGAACTGTTTCATTCTCCGAATCTAATTCTTTTTTTGCTACCCTTAATCGCGAGGTAAGCTAGGGAGTAGGGGAGTACAGGTTTTTGCTCTCATAGTAGGTTGATTCATTGTAGGGTTAATTCATGAATTAACCCTACCATCGCAGTTAATTCATGAATTAACCCTACAAAGCACGACGTTTTGAAAGATTTTCAGCTATATATTTCCGAGAAATCGAATAAAAACTTTGCCAGATAAGGATTTGAGAGAATGAAACACCCCCCCCAACCCCCCCGACATCGGGGGGGATAGGCAACTCCCCCAACATCGGGGGGGATAGGCAACTCCCCCAACATCGGGGGGGATAGGCAACTCCCCCGACATCGGGGGGGGGTTGCCTATCCTAACCAAGAAGTTAATTTTATCCTATTACTTATTGCCAAGTCCTCACCATGAGATACCTTCTTTTTTCAGCAATCAAATCACAGGCAAAAAAAGCGAGGGGTTTTACTTTAATAGAATTGTTGATAGTGGTGATTTTATTGGGAGTTCTCGCTGCCATCAGTTTACCCACTCTCTTGGGACAAATCGCCAAAGGTAGGCAAGCAGAAGCGCGTGCGGCGCTGGGATTGATCAATCGCGCCCAACAGGGTTATCGTTATGAAAAAGGGACTTTTGGTAGTTTATCCGACCTATCTCTGGAAGCTGCCACTATTTCCCTAACATTCTATACTATCAGCCAAGTAGGAATTCCCCATGCTTTTGGAGCCGCCTATCAAGCGAATGCAGTGCCTGAATTTGATAACGATATTAAAAATTATGCAGGAGCGGCCGGACAAACGGCAGCCGGGGCCTATACTGGCATTGTTTGTGAGGATGAAACTCCTTTAGAAGATAATGTTTCTACCAGTAATCCCGACGGCAATCCTAGCTGTGTTAATGGCGTTAGAATTAATTAGGGTTTGCTGAAAAAGTTTTTCGTGGGGGTAGGGTGGAGGGTTTAGAACCTGCGTTCGTAACTTAACAATGTATTTGTTAATAACATTGCCACCGTCATCGGACCGACACCCCCAGGGACAGGAGTAAGATAACTAGCTACTTCTAAAACCCCAGCATAGTCCACATCTCCCACCAAACGGTCAGCGACGCGATTAATCCCCACATCCACCACTACTGCACCAGGTTTTACCATATCCGGGGTGATTAAATTAGCTTTACCGACAGCAGGTAATAAAATATCGGCATTTCTGGTTATTTCTGCCAGATTTTCCGTGCGTGAGTGAGCAATAGTTACCGTAGCGTTTTCCTCCAATAACATTAAAGCTAAAGGTTTCCCCACTAGAATACTGCGACCCACCACCACCGCGTGCTTACCTGCTATGGGAATATTATATTCTTTCAGCAGTGCCATGACCCCCGCAGGAGTACAACTGCGGATACAGGACTCACCCCGCACTAAACCGCCTAAATTGAGAGGATGTAAGCCATCAGCATCTTTTTTCGGGTCAATTTGGTAGAGAAGGGAAACCGCGTCTAAATGCTTGGGTAAGGGTAATTGAATTAAAATCCCGTCCACCCGCTCATCTTGATTGAGACGGACAATTTCCGCTAAAATTTCTAGTTCACTTGTATCGGTAGGAAAATGACGACCAAAAGAGGCCATACCAATTTTAGTACAAGCTTTCTCCTTATTGCGGACATAAACGGCACTAGCGGGATTATCCCCCACCATCAACACCGCTAACCCCGGAGGTCTTCCCATTGAAGATTTTAGCGTCTGGATGCGCTCTCCTAGTCCAAGTTGGATTTTTTGAGCTAAGGCTTTCCCGTCGAGAATTTGGCAAGTAGTTACGGACATTCTATCTCAAGGTCGCAAGAGGACTCCCGTTAAATTTCTCCTTAATTAAAAATATACCAGAAATTAACGGGAGATGAATTGCCACCAGAATCTAAACTAACGCGACAGCGTTTCCTTATTGGGAAAAGCTTAATTCTCAAGGTATGTATAAGCTTGACATATTTAAGCGGTAAGTGTTATACTGAAAAATAACACAGATAGGGTCAGGCTGATGTTAAATGTTTTGAAAGTGAGAATATGCCCAAACAAAGAACAAGAACTAGCCCTAGCTAAAAACTTTGGTTGCGTTCGTTTTGTCTGGAATTACTACTTAAATAAAACTAACAATCAGTACCTAGAGACTGGTAAAGGAATGACCTACTGTGACATGGCAAAAGACCTCACCCAACTCAAGAAACAACCAGATTTTGAATGGTTAGCTGAGGCTACTGCCGCCACCTTGCAGCAATCATTGAAAAACTTAGAATCTGCTTTTAAGAACTTCTTCTCAAAAAGAACAAAATTCCCTAAGTTTAAAAGTAAGCACAAAAAACAATCAATCCGTTATCCTGAAAGTTGTTCAATTAGAAATAAGGGAATTAAGCTACCTAAATTAGGGGTAGTAAAAGCTAAGATTTCTCGAGGGATAAACGGCAAAATTAAATCCGTAACTGTTTCTCAAACCAGTACAGGTAAGTATTTTGCTGCTATCTTGTTGGAAATGGATGACTCACCCACCATTGAAAAACTAAAAATATCAGGGATAGACCTAGGTTTATCTACTTTGGTTACGGTTTTTGATGGTGAAACAACCTACAAGATTGACCCAATCAAACCTACCAGAAAATACGCTAAACGTTTAAAGCGGAGACAACAAGCATTGTCTCGTAAAGCCAAGGGTTCTAATAATCGCAAAAAAGCCATTAAGGAGGTAGCCAAAGTTCACGAAAAGATAGCAAATACTAGACAAGATTTTCTTCATAAACTATCCAGAAAGTTATGCGATGAAAACCAAATCGTTGTAGCCGAGAATCTGAATATTAAAGGGTTAGCAAGGACTAAATTAGCCAAATCAATACATGACGCTGGATTTGGTATGTTGCTTAATTTCTTGGATTACAAGCTAGAAAGAGAGGGAGGAAAACTTGTAGAAGTCGACAGGTTTTATCCGAGTACAAAACTCTGTTCTTGCTGTGGATTTAAAAATGATTTGTTGACTCTCAATATTCGTGAATGGATTTGTCCAGAATGTAAGAGTCATCACGATAGAGATGAAAACGCCGCCAAGAATTTAAGGGAAGAAGGTATGAGAATACTGTCAACAAATACCGATGGACAGTCGGAATTTCAAGCTTGGGGAGAAACTGTAAGACTCGTTGGTACTTGTACCCAAAAGCGGGTTTCTATGAATCAAGAATCCCCCGTCACAGCGTCAGCTTGACGGTGGGAGTGTCAAGGTCAAAAAGATTGGCTAATCGCACTCGTTAAGGTTAAAGCAAGAATGTCTATCCAGACTCGTGTAGGGCGCATCGGCAGTTTATTATTATTGCTAGGGTTATTCGGTTGTAGTACCCTTGCTGACCTCGGTATTGCCGTTCCCTACATCGGTACTCCTCCCCTAACAGCGATCGAGCAATTACAGGAAAAACCAAAAGGCACTTTAGTTTATCTTAGGGGAACTGTGAGCAATTATGCTCCTTTTTTAACTGGAGGAGCCTATCTTTTGCAGGATGGGTCTGGTAAGATTTGGATTCGCACCAATAGCAATAAATTACCCCGTCAAGGCCAAGAAATCGTCATTAAGGGCAAAATTGACTTTGAAGCTATTCCCCAGGGTTCTCAAACCGTTAACGAAATGTATGTGCTGGAATTAGAACAGATGGATGCAGTAGCGGTTAATTCGGTTCCCACTCCTTCCCCCACCTCAGAAGTTAAACCCCCAGAAAATAATTCTCCCCCAGTCTCCACTAAACCCCTGGAAAATCCCCGACAGGTGACAATTCCCAGCGCAGCTGAAACAAAACCCCCAGAAACTCCCGTCGTTACCCCCGTTAAACCCAATCCACCCACACAACCCGTCGCAGAAGCGATTCCCCCCAAACCCCCCACAGTGATTAAACCCAAACCCGTCCAGGACCCCCTCGATGCTTTCTTTTTACCCCATAAACAAAGGGAGAAAAACAGTAATCAGTAATCAGTAATCAGTAATCAGTAATCAGTAATCAGTAATCAGTCATCAGTAATCAGTAATCAGTAATCAGTAATCAGTAATCAGTAATCAGTAATCAGTAATCAGTAATCAGTAATCAGTAATCAGTAATCAGTAATCAGTAATCAGTAATCAGTAATCAGTA
>SFAU01000097.1 GCA_007096045.1 Microcystis novacekii Mn_MB_F_20050700_S1
AACTAAGTAAAGAGCAAAAAAAAGCCAACCGTCAGTTATCACAAAGGCGCATAGTTATAGAACATATTCATCGTCGTCTCAAAATATTTCGGATACTTTCATCAAGATACAGAAATCGCCGTCTGCGATTTGGTCTGAGATTGAATTTGATTGCTGGTATCTACAATTACGAACTTCGTTACCGACAAAAATATATATCTTGATTACTTTTGCAAGAGATCTCTTCTAAAAAATCTCCACAGACAAGCGATTACTCTTGACTCAATCTCAGATTTTCAGGACTATTTAAATCAGTTAATCAAACCTGAATAATTCTGGTTTGTCGCCCAAGAAAACGGGTTTCTTTAAGAAACTCGTTTTCTGTGTTTACTGGTAACTGAAAAAGCTGACAGAGTAGCGGCTTAAATGTGTAATTAATTTTGCTTAGACAATTATTAATCGCTACAGTTTCTCTTATCTAGTTACGAGCGGCTGAATGGGAGATACCAGCGTTGGGTTTCATGCTTCAACCCAACCTACGTTCATTTTATATTTAATTCCACCCACCCACTTATGAGCGGCTGAATGGGAGATACCAGCTTAGATTATCCTCCTATTCATACAAGAGGATAACCATTGTTTTTAGACTATGAAAACCATAGATATTAAGCTATTAACAAAACTTAATAATATCAACATCGCCTTACCGGTGGCATCCCAGA
Organism: Microcystis novacekii Mn_MB_F_20050700_S1; assembly: GCA_007096045.1. Taxonomy (GTDB): domain Bacteria; phylum Cyanobacteriota; class Cyanobacteriia; order Cyanobacteriales; family Microcystaceae; genus Microcystis; species Microcystis novacekii. The sequence continues at coordinate 702 of SFAU01000097.1, forward strand.
TAATCCCAACAGTTATACCATTTTTCTTTATTCTTGGCAGGTATCTTACCCCCCCTTGCCCCCCCGACGTCGGGGGGGGTGGGGGGTTAGGGCGATTAACCATCTCTGCCATTACTTATGAAAAATGGTATTATAACCCAGGATATAGAACTAATAAGGGGATGGCCAATAGCTATATGCTCTAAATTTGGTTAAGTTTTTCAAAGGACTAGATGAAATTACTGAAAACTTATTGACATAGCTAGTTAGCTTAGGCTAAACTGCCAGAGAAATCGTCAACGATGAACGCCTCAGTATTAAACTTCTTTGTCTTGGAGCTAAGGATATGAGTAATCCTCTGTCAGTACAGGAAACAACAACTGCAACCTCTAATCTGGGAACCACTTATACGGTCACTAATACCAACGATGATGGGGAAGGTTCCCTAAGATGGGCTATAACTCAATCTAATGATAATCCGGGTACAGATACCATTTTATTTAATATTGGTGAGGGTGGATACTATACCTATACCATAACTCCCTTATCGGCTTTGCCAGAAATTACGTCTCCTGTCTTTATTGATGGTACCAGTCAACCGGGATACGAGGGAACGCCGATAATTCAAATTAGTGGTTATCAAGCAGGTGAAGGATTATCGGGTCTAGTTATTAGTGCCGGTGACAGTACCGTCCGTGGCTTAATTATTACCCAGTTTAGTAGCTATGGAATAAGCTTAATCGCTCAAGGTAATAATATTATACAAGGTAATTATATTGGTAATGTTGAATACATTTATGAGGGATTTTCGGGCAATGGAGAAGGGGGTATTTTAATTGAATCTGGGAATAATCTGATTGGGGGAGCGACTACCAGTGAAAGGAATATTGTCTCTGGTAATACGGGAACAGGTGTATTAATTAATAATGAAACTGCAATTAACAACCAAGTCATTAATAATTACATTGGTGTTGATTCATCAGGAACTTCATCCCTTCCTAATGGGAATGGAGTGGGCATAGTTAACGGTTCTGGTAACATTATTAAAGAAAACGTTATTGCTGGTAATACTAACACCGGTGTAAGTGTATTATCCTATGGAGCGATCGCCAATAATAATCAAATCCTTAATAACTGGATTGGGACTAGCCAAAACTACAATTTTTTAGGTAACGGGGATGATGGAATTGATTTAGCAGGGGCAAAAAATACCCTTGTGCAAGGCAATTACATCTATTATAATCAATCGACCGGTGTTGTTATTCGCGGAGCAGATGCAACAGGTAATCAGATTACCAATAATTATCTGTTTAATAATGCCGAGGGAATGAGTATCCAAGAACAGGCACAAGGTAATTCAATTACAGGAAATCAAATTGGATATAACAACTCTAATGGCATTTCCGTAGATAACTCTCAGAAAAATACTATTCAAGGTAATCGTATCTATGAAAATAATGGCTTAGGGATTGATTTAGGACGGGATGGAGTCACCACTAATGATGAAGGTGATAGCGATACGGGAGCGAATGCTTTACAGAATTATCCTGTTTTCACCTCTGCTGAAGTTGTCGGAGGAACAGCCACCCTGATTGGTTATCTTAACAGTGAAGCCAACAAGGAATACAGGATTGAAATTTTTGCTAATCGTACACAAGATGCTAGTGGTAACGGAGAAGGAGAAGATTACCGTACCTATATCACCGTTACCACAGATGATAATGGTCATGCTGATTTTACCCTTTCCTTGTCTAATGCCGAGAGACTGTATAGCTATATTACTGGCACAGCGACTAATCCTGATGGGAACACCTCAGAATTTTCTCCCTCTATCACCCTAACGGGAGAGTTACCCAATTTAGTGATTACTGATGCTACCGCTCCTTCCAGTGTGGGTTTAGGACAGTCTTTTACTGTGAATTGGACGGTTAAAAATCAAGGTACAGTTCCCACAGCGTGGAGTTATTGGAGCGATAGTATTGTCTATTCTTCTGATGACATTTGGGGGAATGGTAATGACTATTATCTAAATAATTTTTGGGTTGATTCATCTAATAGTAACGTACCCTTAGAACCCGATGAAACTTATACAATGACTGGCAATGTTACCTTGCCTAGTTATATACCTGCTACAGCAAGTGGCTATTTATTGCTTAAGACTGATCAATATAATTATCAAGCAGAAACCGATGAAACGGATAATGACTATAGTATTCCTATAGCCATTAGTCAACCCAATTTAATTATTACCGAAGTAACAGCACCGACTACCGCTACTGCTAGTCAGACTATTACCCTATCTTGGACAGGGAAAAATGACGGTTCTGTGACTACAGGAAGTTCTTACTGGTATGACCGGGTAGTCTTTTCTAAAAATAATATCTATGGTGATAGTGATGATCTTTATCTGACTGAACAATATATCTCTAGTAGCAACGGACTACCCTTAGATCCCAATGAAACCTATACAGTAAATCGTACTGTCACCTTACCCAGTAGTGTAGCAGTAGGAAGTGGCTATTTACTATTTAAGACTGATGCTTACAACTATCAAGTAGAATCGAACGAAAACGATAACGTTTATGCTCAGGCGATTGATATTGGTGTACCCAATTTAATTATTACTAATGTCACGGTCCCCACTACCGCTAGTGCTGGTCAGAGTATTACCCTATCTTGGACAGGGAAAAATGACAGTTCTGTGACTACAGTAAGTTCTTACTGGTATGACAGTGTAGTTTTTTCTAAAAATAATATCTATGAGAACCCAATGAAACCTATACAGTAAATCGTACTGTCACCTTACCTAGTGGTGCAGTAGGAAGTGGCTATTTACTGTTTAAGACTGATGCTTTTAACTATCAAGTAGAGACGAACGAAAACGATAACGTTTATACTCAAGCGATTGATATCGCTGCACCCAATTTAATTATTACTAACTTCACGGCCCCTAGTACCGCGGACAGTGCAGAACCAAGGAACGCGAGTCACCAACACCTCTTCGTGGTATGACCGAATTGTTTTCTCATCGGATACTGTTTTTGGCAATAGTGACGATATTTATCTCACAGAAATTTTGGCTTCCACCTTTGCCAATCTACCCCTCGATCCCGATGAAACCTATAACGTCACCCAAAATATCACCCTTCCCGACACAGTGGCGGGCAACGGGTATTTACTGGTGAAGACAGATAACTATAATGGGCAATTAGAGAGTAATAAAACCGATAATATTCGCTCGGTTGCGATCGCTGTCAACGCACCAAATCTCGTCATTTCTAACCCCACATCTCCTCCCTCGGCGGCGGTACTTGGTCAAACGGTTCCCCTCTCTTGGCGAGTCACCAATACGGGAACGGTTTCTGCCCTTGCGGGTTGGTATGATCGCGTTTATTTATCCAACGATGGGCTGTTAGATAGTAATGATGTGAATATTGGTGAATTTTACCGACCGAATTCCCTCGCCCCTAATGCCAGTTATACCAATAATCAAAATATTTTCTTACCCGCTACCAGTATTGGCGATCGCTACCTGTTATTTGTCACCGACGTTTACCGAGGACAGGGAGAAACCAACGAAACCGATAACATCATTGCTACTCCCATCACCCTCACCGCGCCCGATCTGACCGTCACTGCTGCCACCGCTCCCACCACAGCAGTTACCAGTGGAACCCTCAATGTCTCCTGGACAGTAACCAATGGGGGTGATGTCGTAGCCTCGGCGGATTGGAGCGATGAAGTTCGTTTATCGACGAATACGATTTGGGGAGATTCTGATGATCGTTCGATCACCTCTGGCACGGTTTCGATCGCCGCCCAAACCCCCTTAAATCCCAACAGCAGTTACACCATTGAGCGAACTGTCACCCTGCCGAGTGTGGTTGCGGGGAATTATAATTTGCTGTTCCGTGCTGATCGCAGTAACCAGCAAGGGGAAACCAACGAAGAGAATAATGTTCGCTCGCTGCCCATTGCGATCGCTGTCCCCGATCTGGTGGTTGCCGCCGCGACCGCACCGACAAACGGCATCGCCAGTCAAAGTATTGCGGTGTCGTGGACGGTAACGAATCAAGGAACGGTGGATGCCGCTGCCGATTGGTACGACTCGGTTTATCTGTCCACGAATAATACTTTTGAGAGCTTTAATGACACTCGGATTGCCAGTGATCTAATATCGACCCAAACCCCTCTACTGGCAGGGAATAGCTACACCTTTACTCGTAATGTCACCTTACCCAACCGTCCCGCCGGAGACTATTTTCTCTTATTTCTAGCCGATGATGCCTATTGGTGGGGTAACTCTCAGCGTGAAACGGATGAAAATAATAACGTTCGTGCCGTTCCGATCACGATTGGGGTTCCCGATCTCACGGTGTCGGCAGCGACGGCTCCTAGTTCAGGGGTTTTAGGAGGAGCGATCGACGTTTCTTGGACAGTTACCAATACCAGTACCGTGACAGCGCCCGCCGATTGGAGCGATCGCATCTACTTTTCCACGGACGAGGTCTGGAATCCCTCTAGCGATACCCTGATTACGTCGGAAGCGATCGCCACCCAAACGCCCTTAAACGCCGGACTCAGCTATACGGTTAACCGGACGATTACCCTGCCGAATGTGGCTTCAAACGGTAGTGGTTATCTGCTGTTTGTTGCCGATGCCAATGCTAATCAGGCAGAAAGCAACGAGAATAATAACGTTCGCTCGGTTCCCTTTACCCTCAACGCGCCGAACCTGACAGTGACGGGGGCGACGGCACCCAGTTCGGTTTCCCTAGGCAGTACAATCGCTGTCACCTGGACAGTGGCCAATTCGGGACAATTTCCTGCGAATGCGAATTGGTACGATTCGGTTTACCTGTCCGATAACGAGACTTTCGAGACGAGTGATGTATGGCTAGGCGAACGCTGGTCGGGTAATAGCCAACCAATAGCGGTAGGAGGAACTTACACTGGAACCCGTAATATCACCCTACCCACGACGACAACGGGCAATCGTTATTTACTATTCATCACCGATCAGTATGCGAATTACTCGACGACATTAAATAACCGTCAAGGAGAAACCAACGAAAACGACAATATATTTGCCCTACCGATTAACATCTCCTCCGCCGATCTAGTTCTGGAATCAGCGATCGCTCCGAGTGGGGGCATCATCGGCAACCCCATTACCCTGTCTTGGACGGTAAAAAACCAAGGGACAGGGGAAGCTCCCCAAGATTGGCGGGATTACGTTTACCTATCCTTGAACCAGACCCTAGACGGCTCCGATACGCTCCTCGTCAACGAAGCGATCGCCACCCAAACCCCCCTCGCGGCAGACGGCAGCTACACGATTAACAAAACCGTTAACCTCGCCAGTATTACCCCCGGTACGCGCTACCTGATCTTCGTGGCCGATGGTTCCGGCAATCAGGGAGAAATCAACGAGACGAATAACCAGCGAGTCGTTGAAATTGTGGTAACGGCTCCCGATCTGATCGTCTCCACAGCTAATGCGCCAACAACCGCAATCACGGGCAGTAATATCGCTGTGTCGTGGACAACCAGCAATCAGGGAACTTCGGAAGCCTCGGCGGATTGGTCGGACGCGGTTTACCTGTCAGGAGATAGCCTACTCGATGCGTCCGATATATTCATCACCTCGGAAGCGATCGCCAGCCAAACTCCCCTCGCCGCCGGAGCCAGCTACACCATTAGCCGTAACATCGCTTTACCGAGCAATGTATCGGGCGATCGCTTCCTGTTGTTTGTGGCCGACAATTCCAATGCTCAAGGTGAGGTCGATAACACAAATAATGTCCGTGCTGTACCGATTGGCATTAATGCTTCGGCGATTCTCTCCTTCAGTGCCGCTACCTTCCGAGTCAATGAAGACGGGACGGCGATCGCACCAGTAACGATCGAGCGTAGCGGCATCATCACCGAGTCGGTGAGTGTCACCCTCAACCTGAGTAACGGCACAGCGATCGCGGGGAGTGACTATAATAGCTCCCCGCGATCGGTGACATTCGCCCCCGGGGAAACGAGTAAAACCGTCACCATTCCCATCGTTAACGATAGCCAATTGGAAGCAGACGAAACCGTCAACTTAACCCTCTCTAATCCAACGGTTGGCGCAATATTAGGAACCCAGACTACAGCAGTTTTAACCATCATTAATGATGACTTACCTCAACCGGGAACAATTAGCTTCAACAGCAATAGTTACACCGTCAACGAAAATAATGGGACAGCGAGTATTACCCTAACTCGTACTGTGGGAAGTGACGGGGAAGTTAGCGTTATCCTAACCCCTAGTAATGGAAGTGCAATTGCAGGAGACGATTACACTAATTCACCCGTTACTGTTACTTTTGTTAATGGACAGACCAGTAAAACCGTTACTATACCCATCACCGATGACAGTATTTACGAACCCACTGAAACCGTCAACTTAACCATCTCCAATCCCACAGGTGGCGCAACCTTAGGAACTCAGCAAACCGCCACCCTCAGTATCATTGATAATGATGCTATACCAGGAGTCATTCAGTTCAGCAATACTACTTACTCAGTTAATGAGAATGGGACACCTGTTACCGCAGTAACTTTAACTCGTACCAATGGAAGTGATGGCGCAGTTAGTGTCAGAATTAACCTAACTAATGGTACAGCAACCGCACCAAGTGACTACAATAACACCGCAATTACCGTCAACTTTGCCAATGGTGAAACCAGTAAAACCGTCACCATTCCCATTGTTAACGATACTCAATTTGAACCCAATGAAACCGTCAACTTAACCCTATCTAACCCAACGGGTGGCGTAACATTAGGAACCCAGACTACAGCAGTTTTAACCATCATTAACGATGACTTACCGCAACGGGGAATCATTAACCTCAATAGCAGTAACTACACCGCAAATGAAAACGGAACCGCCAATATCACATTAACTCGGACTAATGGAAGTGACGGGGAAGTTAGTGTTACTTTAACTCCATCTGATGGAACCGCAAACCAAGGAAGTGACTATAATAATTCACCCATTACCGTCACCTTCACTAACGGACAAACCAGTAAAACCGTTACTATACCCGTCACCGATGACAGTATTTATGAACCCACCGAAACCGTCAACTTAACCCTTTCCAATCCCACAGGTGGCGCAACATTAGGAACCCAACAAACCGCCATCTTGACGATTATTGATAATGACGCAGTACCGGGAGTTATTCAATTTAGCAATGGGACTTACTCCATTAATGAAAATGGAACCCCCGTTACCGCAGTTACTTTAACTCGTAGCAATGGAAGTGATGGCGCAGTTAGTGTCAGAATTAACCTAACTAATGGTACAGCAACCGCACCAAGTGACTACAATAATACCCCAATTACAGTCAATTTTGCTAATGGGGAAACGACGAAAAACGTCACCATTCCCATCATTGATGACAGTGTGTTAGAAACCACTGAAACCATCAATTTAACCCTGTCTAATCCCAGCAACGGCGTAACAATTGGATCACAAAATAGCGCAATTGTCAATATTATCGACAACGACTTCAAACCCACCTTAACAGTCAATATCGTCGCTGAACAAATCACCGAAGGAAACACAATACAGGGGACAGTTACCCGTAACACAGACACCACAGACCCCTTAACAGTCACCCTCGTTAGTAGCGATAACACCCAACTGACCGTCCCGACAACAGTTATCATTCCCGCTGGGTCAAATTCAGTTAACTTTAATCTGAATGCGGTTGATGATACCTTAATTGAATTACCGAAAAACTATACAATTATTGCTACATCCCAAGGATTTGTCAGTGGTTCAGATACCCTAGCAGTAATCGACAATGATTCAGTCACCTTAACCCTAACCATTCTCCCCCCTTCTCAAGGGGGGTCGGGGGGGATCTCCGAAAATGGCGGAAAAGCGATCGCAACCGTCACCCGCAATGTCATCACTTCAACCCCCTTAGTTGTCCAACTCAGCAGCAGTGACACTACTGAAGCAACTGTACCCACAAGCGTTATCATCGCAGCAGGACAAGCTTCTGCTACCTTTGAAATATCAGCAGTTGACGATACTGCTTTAGACGGAAATCAAACAGTTACCATCACCGCCAAACCCACCTATACAGGGACAAACTTAGCAACCGATACAGGAAACGCAACCACTAATATTAGTATTATCGATAACGAAAGTCCCACCTTAAAAGTCGTTATTGACAAAGATGTTATCTCAGAAACGGGAACAGCAACAGCAACCATTACCCGCAATACTAATACCAGCAGTGATTTAATCGTTACTCTCAATTCCAGTGATACCACAGAAGCAACTGTTCCCAACACAGTGACAATTCCAGTGGGACAGACTTCTGCAACTTTTACCATTATGGGAGTCAGTGACGGAATCAATGATGGAAGCCAAACCGTTACCATTACTGCTTCAGCAACAGGGTTAAATAGTGGGAGTGACAGCTTAGAAGTCACTGATATTAATGTTCCTGATTTAGTCGTTACTCAATTACAAGGAATCCAACCCACTTATACAACTAAACAATCCCAATTTACCTACGCAGTTACTAACAACGGAATTATCGCAGCGACGGGAAGTTGGAAAGACCGAATTTACTTATCAACTGACAATAAGCTAGATGCAAATGACACCTTATTAGGGGAATTTGGTTTAGGAAGTACAGAAAATCCAGCCAATCTATTACCCGGAACATCATACAATCGCACAGTCACCTATTTTGCTCCCCGTAATCCCGGACAATATTACCTAATTGGGGTGACAGATAACGGAAATACGGTTAATGAAGGAGTAACAATTGGGGAAAGCAATAATACAACGATTACCCCAGTGACAGTAACACCTGCTTATCGTGGTACGGTTTATACTGATACAGAAACTGCGCTCGCTGGTAGTTCTGTGACACTGCGAGGACAAGCATTAAGTAATAGTGACAATTCTCCTGTAGCTTATGAATTTGTCAAAGTTCGGGTAGAAAATAAGGGAAATATCCGAGAGTTTGATGCGTTTACCGATGGTAATGGTAATTTTGTTCGTCAATTTACTCCCTTAACAGGAGAAGCAGGGACTTATAACATCAATGCTTATTTCCCTGGATTTGCGAGTGAAGATAGCACCCCCGAAGATAGTTTTACTCTCTTAGGAATGCGGTTTGAACAAAATGACCAATTCTTAACCCAGGTTTCCCAACGCATCACCGAAGGAACTACCTTTAATGGGTCAGTTAAATTACAAAACCTGAGTAATATAGGATTATCAGGATTAACTGCTAATGTCAATGGTGTGCCGAGTGATTGGACAGTTAATGTTACTCCAGAGAAGACTAGCTTAGGTGGGAATGAAGAAATCACGGTCAATTACAGTATCAATGTCCCGGATGATAAATGGAGTTATTACAACTTCTCTGTTGGATTAACTACTACTGAAGGAGTTACCGCTACCTTACCAGTAAGGGTAGATGTGGCGCGACTGTTACCCCGTTTAGTTGCGGATACCAGAAGCTTACAAGCTTCGATGTTGCGGGGAGGTCAAACTTTAGTCGAGTTTACTGTCAGCAATCAAGGAGAGGTTGCGTCAGGACAATTAAATATTTTCCTTCCTGAAGCGTCTTGGTTGAAGTCAGCTTCTCCTGTCACCTTACCCTCCTTAAATCCTGGTCAATCGACTAAAGTTTCTCTATTATTACAACCGTCAGCAACGCAAGAGTTAACGGTTTATAACGGAAATGTCGTTATTTCTGGGGATGAAGCATCCTTAAGTTTACCGTTTAATTTCCGAGCGATTTCGGAAGCGAAGGGGAATCTGAATATTAGTGTTGTCGATGAATTATTCTTCTTTGCGGAAGGTTCACCCAGGTTAGAAAATGCGACAATTACTTTATTAGATCCCTTTACAGGAACCGTTATTTCCTCAGAAAAAGATGCGGATGGGATATTGTCTAAAACTGATTTAGCAGAAGGGTATTATAAACTGCGGGTTACTGCTGATAATCATGATGCTTATGAGCAGAATATCTATATTGGTGCGGGAGAAACAGAGAATATTCAGGCATTTTTGTCAAGACAGACGGTTAAATATACTTGGACAGTTACACCGACAGAAATTGAAGATAAATATATTATCACTGTTCAATCAACTTTTGAAACGAATGTTCCCATTCCTACCGTTGTCATTGAACCTTTATCTCTAGATTTTGCTGATTTACAAGCAGTTGGTCAAGTGATGCAAATTGACATGAAGGTCACTAATTATGGCTTAATTGCAGCAAATGATATTGCTTTAAATATAGGTGAACATCCATTTTATAAGATTGAGCCTTTAATCAATGGAGTTGATATTTTAGCGGCTAAAAGTTCGATTACTATTCCAGTCAGAATTACCCGGATTGCTGATTTTGATACTTTAGCAAGTAGTGGTGAAATTAGTACATCTTCAGGAATTCAAGTGCCTTGTTCATTCTCGCTAGGGTTGAGTTATGATTATGAATGTGCTGGACAGAAAATTAAGAGAGCCTTTCCTATTCCTGTTCTTAATGTTGAAGGAAATTGTAATTTAAGCTTAAATCCACTTCCTTTCCCCTATCCTAGTTTTGGTGGTTCCAATGGACCTGGTGGACCTCGTGGTGGACCTGTTAGTGGGATAGTTATTCCAGATTTTAAAGTAACTTCTTCTGACTGTAATCCTTGTAATGAAAAACTAAAACAGGCAGTAATTAAATGCGTTCTTGATCTTGTTGGGATTAAAGAAATCATTAAATGTGTACCAATTCTGAGAAATATTTCAAGCGGAATAAATTCTACTGAAGATTTAATAGATACGAGTAGAACCGTTCCTACTCCACCACCGTCTAGCTTTTTTGGTTGTCTGAAAGGGTTTGTTAAGAAAAAAATTAAAACTCCACAGTATATATATAAATGTTTTAAAAACCTTATCACTGCTTGTGATGACTTGTCGTCTTCTAGTACGCTTTCTCTAGCTTCACAGTTAGGTATTTCTGAAAATTATGATAAGCCATTTAATCTTGAAGATTTAGAAGAGCAAGCAACGCGTTTTGAGAAGATTAATGATGTTTTTGCATTACCTTTTGGTGATGAAATTTGGTTAGAAGGCGAAGAGTCCGAAACTTTGGGGGATTGGTTAGAAGCATTCTTAGCAAAAGCTGAGGGAACTAATGGGGAAAGTCTTCAAATTTCAGAAACTCAAAGGCAAGAATTACTAGCACTCCCATTACCTGAACCAATAACTGGAACTGATGTTAACAAGTTTTTAGATCGATGGAATCGTAGTATAGATTATTGGAATGCAGGAATTTTTGATTTAGCAGATGTGCCACAAGGAGAAAGTGCTGATTTTATTGCTTTAGACCTTTGGGAAAAGGCAGTAAATGAAGCGAGTGAAGCTAACAATTCAAGTTTAGCAAAAGGTTTTGCAGATCTAGGAGAAGAAATAGAAGCGAGTTTTACGGAACTACAAAAAGCTTTAGAAGGTGATAGTAGCGGAGTTTGCGCCAAAGTCAAAATCCAAATCGACCAAGAAGCAGTAATGACCCGCGCTGCCTTCCTTGGTAATTTAGAAATAGAAAACGGCAACCCCACCAACCTAACCAACCTCTCCGTTATCCTCCAAATCAAAGACCAAAACGGCAACATTGTCAACGATAAATTTGGCATTACTGACCCCATTCTTAGCAACATAACCGCCGTTGACGGAACAGGAATCTTAACCGGAAACGACCCCAACACACCCCAAAATGAAGGAATAGGTAGCGCCAAATGGACTTTTATTCCTACTAATTTAGCCGCGCCAGAAATTCCCACCCAATACAACATTGGTGGAACCCTTTCTTACCTCGAAAACGGCAAAACTATCACCGTCCCCCTACTTTCTACTCCTATTACTGTTTTCCCGCAAGCCGAACTTTACCTCGACTACTTCCATCAACGGGATGTCTTCGCCGATGACCCCTTCACCGACGACATTGTTGAAACATCCGTCCCCTACTCCCTCGCTGTATTAGTCAGAAATGAAGGAAAGGGAGACGCGAAAAACCTCAAAATCACCTCCGGTCAACCCAAAATCGTCGAAAACGAAAAAGGTCTATTAATAGACTTCCAAATCATCGGTTCTGAAGTCAACGGACAAGGCGTAACCCCCTCCCTAACCGTCAACTTTGGCGACATCAAAGCCGGAAAAACCGCCGTCGCTGACTGGTTACTAAAATCCAGCCTACAAGGTAAATTCATCGACTACAAAGCCACCTTTGAGCATATTAACAGCCTTGGTAAAGCCGAACTCTCCCTCATCAAAGAAGTCAAAATCCACGAACTAATTCACACAGTCCAAGTCAATCATTCCAACCCCGATAACTTACCCGACTTCCTCGTTAACGAAACCTTTGACGCACAATTCACCCCCGATATAATCTACTTCAGCAGTGGAGGAACAGCACCTGTCAAAGCCGTTAAAAACGCCACCATTGACGCACCCCCAACCCTCAATGATTTAACCGTTCAAATTAGCGCCACCGTCGAAAATGGCTGGACTTATTTCCGCTTAGATGAACCCAGTGATAGTCAATTCGAGATTGTTAAAATACTTCGTTCCGACGGTACTCAAATAAGTGCAGATAACATCTGGACAACCGACCGCACTTTCCCCGCAACAGGTCGTCCTAATTATGAAAATATCCTCCATTTCTTTGACAACACCACCGCCGGAAACACCACTTATACAGTTTTCTATACCCCTGGTGGACCCAGCATTACCGACATTATTGATGTCAGTCCTGACCCCCGCGCCACAGCAGTCAACGCCATTACCGTTGACTTTTCTGAAGCCATTAAAGCCAGCAGTTTCGATTACAACGACTTAAGCTTAACCCTCAATAATGGAAGTAACTTAATCAACTCTACTGTTACCATTGTTTCCCTATCTCCCACCCGTTATCAAATTACAGGATTAAACACCCTGACCAACAACGACGGAGAATATAACCTCACGGTTAACGCCACAGGAATACAGGATAGCAGCGGTAAATTTGGGACAGGTTCACTCAGCGAAAGCTGGGCAAAAATCGCCACAGGGAATGCAGATACAACGCCTCCCAACGTCACCGATATTGTCAATCTTCTCATCAATCCTCGCAATCAACCAGTTCCCTCTTTAAACGTCACCTTCTCCGAGAAAATTGACCTCAGTACCTTCACTTGGCAAGATATTACTCTCACCCGTAATAATGGAACCAATTTAATTAACAATACCGTCACCATCACCGCCATCAATGACACCACCTATCGTATCAATGGGTTAAGTGGGTTAACCGCAATTGATGGAACTTACAACCTGACAGTTAACGGTAGTGGAATCCAAGACTTATCTGGTAATAATGGAACAGGAATCCAGTCTGAAACCTGGATAATGGATACCATCGCACCCACAATTCCTACTAATATCACAGTAACGAATCCCCTCACACCTTCAGGGATAAATATTGAGAGTGCAAACATTGCAACCCTACAACCGCTAACAGCATCGGGACAACAGCGCATTAATACAACCAATCCCACCATTAGCGGTGACTTAGGAGAAACCGGATTAAAAGTCTTCTTCTACGACAAAACTACCAATACTCTCTTACAACAAGCAACCGTAACAGGAACACAATTTAGTGGTAGTTTACAACTTCCCTCACCCGGCGCAAGAGATATAGAAATCCGCCTACAAGATACCGCAGGAAACACCTCCAATACAACTTTGAGTCTCTTCGCAGACATCAGCCAACCAGTCCTTACCCAATTCCTCAACGTCCCCACCTCAAGCGCCAATGCAATTAACAGTATTGACGTTCAATTCTCCGAACAAATAAACCTCAACACCTTCGATAAAAGTGATATTACCCTCACCCGTGATGGTGTCATCCTCACCCTACCCAATACCGTCACCGTTACCTCCCTTTCTGATACCACCTATCGGATTAATGGCTTAGGAGAATTAACCAATACCCCAGGAATCTACAACCTAAAAGTTGACGCAACCACCATCCAAGACAACGCCGGAAACAGCGGAGACGCAGCCAAAAACACCAACTTTACCATTACTTCCCCTCCCACACCTGGAATTACCTTAACCCAAACCGGAGGAAACACAACCGTCACCGAAGGTGGTAACACTGACACCTATTCCCTTGTCCTCAAAACCCAACCCACTAGCGACGTTACCATCACCCTAGCTGGTAACAGTCAAATCACCCTCAATCAAACCACCCTTACCTTCACTCCTACTAACTGGAATACTCCTCAAACCGTCACCATTAACGCAGTAGATGACACCCTAACAGAGGGGAATCATACTGCTACCATTACCCACAATATCAGCAGTACAGACACCAATTACAACGGGTTAACCCTTCCTAATGTTATTGTCAATATTCAAGACAACGATGCTGAAATAAAAGGCAATATTTGGAATGATATAGATGGTAACGCCACCGACAACAACGAACCAAATTTATCAGGATGGACAGTTTATTTAGACAGCAACAACAACAACCAACTAGACACCGGAGAAACCTCAACTCAAACTAACGCCAACGGTGACTATACATTTAATAACCTACGTCCTGGTAACTACACCGTCGCACAAGTCGTACAAAACGGATGGAAACAAACCTATCCCATCCTCAATATCACCACCACCGCTGCGGATATTCCCCTGACAATCCCCACCCTAGACCTCATTCCCACCTCCACAAACACTCAAACTCAACTCAACTTCAACACCGCCAACTACATAGTCAAAGAAGACGGAACCGCCATTACCGAAATTATCATTAACCGTAGCGGAAATCTCGCGGGAACAGTCACAGCAACCCTCACCTTTACCGATGGAACCGCCAAAGGCTGCGGTTGCGCTGCTAGTTCGATAAATAACGACTTTAACTATAGTCCCATTACCATTACCTTCGCCGAAAACGAAATCAGTAAAGTCATTCCCGTCCAAAACGCCATCTTAAACAATCCCAACGCCATCCGTATTCGCAACGACAATAAAGTTGAGGGAGACGAATACTTTACAATTCAGCTAACCAACCCGACAAACGGCGCAATCATTGGTAATCAAGGTAACGCCACCGTGACCATTATCGATGATGAATCTCCCAATAATAATCCAATCACGCCGCCTATCTCAAATCCCAGTAACACCCTTTCTACTTCTCAAAATACCAACGCCACTAATCTAATTAACCTTGATGATTTTTGGTCAGATTCCCGTTTTAGCAACATCAAAGGACAAGGACAAAGCATCGTCATCATTGACACCGGTGCCGACTTAAATCATACCTTATTTGGTGCGGACGCTAATAATAATGGTATTGCCGACAAGATTATCTATCAATACGACTTTGCTGACAATGATACTGATGCTAGTGATAAAAACAATCACGGTTCCCACATCGCCAGTATCGCCTCCCAAATTGCTCCCGACGCTAACTTAATTATCCTCAAAGTCTTTAAAGATAACGGTTCTGGGTACTTTGCTGACTTAGAAGAAGCATTACAGTGGGTTAATACAAATGCCAACACATATAATGTCACCTCTGTCAACCTTTCTTTAGGAGATAATCAAAACTGGACAAACGCAACTGGACGCTATGGAATTGGCGATGAATTAGCCGCCATTGCTGGACAAAATATTCTCATAGCAGCAGCAGCGGGTAACAGTTTCTACACCTTTAATAGCAGTCCTGGATTAGCCTATCCAGCAGCAGACCCTAATGTTATCTCCGTCGGTGCAGTTTGGGCCGATGATTTCGGTTCTGGCAGCTTCAGTAATGGTGCTAAAGACTATACAACTGCGGCAGACCGAATTGCCAGTTTCTCCCAACGCCATCCAATTTTAGATGTATTTGCTCCCGGAATTTTAATCAGTGGCGCGAATGCAACTGGCGGGACAATTACCATGGGTGGCACATCTCAAGCCGTGCCTTACATTAGCGCAATTGCTACCCTTTCTCAACAGATTGCTCAAACTTATTTAGGACGGGAATTAACCTTAACTGAATTTCGTACCTTATTAGACACAACCAGCAACTTAATTATTGATGGGGATGACGAAAACGATAACGTTACCAACACAGGAATCAGTTATCCTCGAATCAATGCACTGGCTTTAGCAGAAAGCATACTCAACCTCAATGACAGCAATTCTGGCTCCGGTGTAGTTAACCCAGGAAATAACAATAATAATGGCTCTAACACCGTCACTAATACCGTCAGTTTAGTTCATAATGTCACCTTAACTGCGGGACAGATACTAACAGGAATTAACTTCGGTAATCAGCAACTTCCCAGCAATCAACCACCAACTCTGAATAACATTAATAAGAGTGGGGATGAAGATAACTCTATCGACTTTAGCCAAAGTGATTTTACTTCAGCTTTCAATGATGCTGATGGTAATACTCTCGTTAAAATCCAGATTACTTTTTTACCTAATAACGGTGTTCTCCAACTGAACAATACAGCAATTGCACTCAGTCAAGAAATTACTGTCAGCGACTTAAATAATCTCACTTTTACACCAAATACCAACTTTAACGGTAATGTTAGTTTTAGTTGGAACGGATTTGATGGGACTGTTTATGCAGATAATGCTGCGACAGTGAATATTACAGTTAACCCAGTAGATGACGCACCAACCGTCCTCAATCCGATTACGGATGTTAATGTTGACGAAGATGCAGCCAATACCGTCATTGATATAAGCAACGTCTTCACTGATATTGATAAATAAATCTGGGACAGCTAATCTGACAATTCGGGGAACATCCAACGGTAAAACTGTTGATGATACTTTCGTTATCACAGTTAACCCCGTCAATGACGCACCAACCGTCCTCAATCCGATTACAGATGTCAATGTTAATGAAGATGCAGAAAATAGTGTTATTAACTTAAGCAATGTCTTTAGTGATGTTGATGGAGATGTGATTGTTAAGACAGTCACTACCAAGACAATAAATTTGGGACAGCTAATCTGACAATTCGGGGAACATCCAACGGTAAAACTGTTGACGATACTTTCCTAGTAACAGTTAACCCAGTAGATGACGCACCAACCGTCCTCAATCCGATTACGGATGTTAATGTTGACGAAGATGCAGCCAATACCGTCATTGATATAAGCAACGTCTTCACTGATATTGATAA
>SFAU01000098.1 GCA_007096045.1 Microcystis novacekii Mn_MB_F_20050700_S1
CAGGAGAGAATTTAGATGATGTTCAGTCTGAAATCTTAGAAGGGGTGATTAATCACCAAAAATACACAGAAATCGCTAAAAATCATCATCGTTCTGAGAAATATGTCAAGGATGTAGCCAGTAAGCTATGGAAAACCTTATCAGAAATTCTAGGAGAAGAAGTTAATAAAGCTAATCTCAAGTCTAGTCTGCGAAGATATTATTATAATGTTGCTAAAAATAATGTATTTGGAATCCAAATTAGCGAAGGTAATATCTGTAATCAACTACCAGAAAATCAATTACAAAAATCTAATCTTGCTGAAGAAGATAAACTCGAAATCGCCACAGAATTGATGAAGGAAGGCTTAACCGTCGAACAAATTGCTAGAGTATTAAAACTTCCCTTAGAATCAGTTAAAGAGCAAATTGAAAAACCTAAGCAATCTAATTAATGCGCTGCCGAAGGCAATGTGTAGATACGCTGGACTGACTAATAAAAAAGCCCCACCCTAAAGGCAGGGGATTTTTTCGGGATAAAATAGCCCTAAGCTTAAATGCTGATGCTATTGAGTATTAGAGAGGGTTTTAGATAGGAATAAGGGACGACTCGTTTTTTATTATTAGCATCAATCTCTTGTTCGTTCATATTGAGGTTTTGCTGAAATTGTCGAAGGAAGCCCGTAATTGTTGCCCGATCCTGATCGGCAAAAACCTCCTCAAACTTCTGGCCATAAAGTTCTTGAAAGGCCTTATCGTAATAGCCTAATCGATCGTATCGATAGTCGGATAAAGTGAACAGACTTTGTAACTGATCGGCCGCTTTTTTATAAGGAGGCAATAGCTGAAGAATATCTTTTTCGGTAATTGATCCTCTGGCATCTCCGATTATTGAGCCTGTACTATCCTTAATCGCTTCTGGAAGATCACGGTAAGCGGCCAAGGGCATATTAGCGGCAAAAGTCATGTAATCATACTGACCATAGTTAACGGCAGAATGCAGAGGCCCGCAGATAAAAATAATTGTGGTAACGACTTCAATTAAGTCCTCCACAGCCGTAAAATTGGCTGGCATTCCCTTCACATTACCCCCTTGATTGGCCGCAGAATTAGATAATTCTCTGGCCCATGCTTGCAATTCTTGATCGTTAGTGATGTCTTGGGGGTTTGGGTAAAAATAATGGAGATAATCAGAAACAAACTGATTAATGGACTGCCAAACCAGCATCCCATCATCCCGGTAAGGGTAGTGGGGTAGTCGTTCCGTATCATCCATACCCCGATTACTTATTTCTCTGGGAAAGGCAAAGTCTCGAAGATTCCACTTTTCGTAGGCATCCTTAACCAGTGCCATCGACTCTCCCAAAGTGCCGGCCAATAATTCATCCACTGGTCCATTCGGGTTGATCAGTCTCTCTTGTCCCAGATGGTTGTTCGTTAACATAAATCTTAGGTGTGGCTTGAGCAGAAGGCTGAGGGGGTGATTTTCTGCCAGTTGCCGGGCTGTGCCGATCGCGATCGGTTCCATGACAAAATGAGTTCGACAGAGATGGGAATTCATCTCGTGGTGATTGCTATCGGCCACCTGAACACAAATTTTGGCAAATAGCCAAGCAAGGGGGTTTTTCTCAAAAGGAGTATAAAGCTTTTCCGTCTTTTCCCCAAATTGGATAGCGATCGGAACTAATTTGCCCCGATCTCTGATGCCACTTTTTCGCCACCAAAAGAAAGCTCTGGGTTTCGGTAAATATTTTCGTCCTTTGGCATGGGTTCCCCCTTGAACCAAAGACGGACCGAGATAATTAATATCCGTACCTGTATAATCGGCAATATAAATGTTTCCCGCCGCTAATTCTTTATTTACCTGAAACAATGGCTCGAAGTCTGTCTTAGAACTAGGGATTTGATTGAGAACTTGGGCGCGAGCATCCTCTGGTTTCAGTAAACGTAATACTAGGGGATTAGCTCCCGATAGACGTTGTTCGGCAAAGGCATCATTGGTTTGATAGACTTTGGCGATTTTAGGTAAGGGAATAATAGCAAAAAAGTCCTCATAATCTTGTAGCTCATCGAGGGGATCTAAAAAAGATTTGACTTTGACAGCCAGCATATTGGCGGGTAGTTCCGCAGTTGCCGCCAACCGTTCAGTAATGTACTGAAGGGAAAAATTTTCCGCCGCAGGCACGGATTCCATGAGGACTAAAGGTGGGAGATACTGATAGTCGTATCTATAGGCTTGCCGTTGAAGATTGAGGGAATCAGCCCGACGATTGGAATCTGGTTCATTTTGGGGCAGACAAGGGGTGGGAGGAGGGGCATTAACCATTCTGATCAAGTTTGAAGAAATTTAAGCGATTGTACCGTTTTTTTCTTCCTTGCAGTGATTTCTCAACATTTTTTCATAATTTATTCTCCCTATCACCCATTTTGATCCTCAAGATCTGGCTTTCTTTTTCATCTACAAATATCAGAACAGGAATATCAACATTAAAAACTCCTCGGTTTTCCAATCAGGTTGATAAGAAAGACTGTAATAGACAAAAATAGTCAAAATATTTATAATAAAAGATTAGACTAAAATTTTCTGTGACTTGCCCATGTTATTGTCTTGCGCCACCGGTAGCGAACAATTTTTAGGTAGTGAAGCGATCGCATCTTACGCCACAGCTAAGGCCGTGATCCTGCCGATTCCCTACGAGGCCACCACCACCTATCGCAAGGGTTGTGAAACCGGACCGGCGGCGGTGATTAGCGCTTCTCAACAATTGGAAGCCTATGATGAGGAACTTAAGAGGGAAACCTGTTTAGAAGTGGGCATCTATACCCATGAGGCGATCGCAGATACCCGTCAGCAACCGCAATTGTCCGCCGAGGAGATGTTAGCCGTCACCACAGCTACAGTTTCTCGTTTAATCGCCGATGATAAATTTGTCGTCGCCATCGGGGGTGAACACGCTATCAGCACGGGAGTAGTACAAGCTTATCGACAAGCTTTATCGGAACCTTTTACTGTGGTTCAAATTGATGCCCATGGCGATATGCGTTTTGAGTACGAAGGCTCCCACCATAACCACGCCTGTGTGATGCGTCGGGTGTTAGAAATGGGTTTACCGACCTTACCCGTGGGAATTCGGGCTATTTGTCGAGAAGAAGCGGAATTAATCGCTAAACAGCAGATTCCCGTGATTTGGGATCGAGATATCGCCAGGGATGCGGATTGGATCGAAAAAGCGATCGCCAAAATCACCACCGAGAAGGTATTTTTAACCATAGACGTGGATGGCATCGATCCCGCTTTAATTCCGGGGGTGGGAACACCTGAACCGGGGGGGTTAAGTTGGCATCAAACCCTAGGCTTTCTCCGTCGTCTTTTCCAAACCCATCAGGTGATTGGCTGTGATGTGATGGAATTGGCCCCGATTCGTGATTCGGTGGTCTCGGAATTTACCACTGCCAAGTTAATTTATAAGTTAATTGGCTATCAATTTATTGCCTAGGGGCTTGCCTAATTAGGAGCAATCGTGTTATAATAGCGATCCGTGCGGACGTATAGCTCAGTTGGTTAGAGTACATCGTTGACATCGATGGGGTCACTGGTTCGAATCCAGTTACGTCCATAGTTAATTTTGATAGCTTTCAGCAACGGGCAAAAGCTAAACTGTACAGTAACTAATTATTTGTCATCGAAAATTTTGGTTCTGAAACCCCGTCGTTCTACGACCGCTTTACTGTTATCCTAAGTAAGTGGTTTCAATTTAATTGAAACCACTTACTTATTCTTGTTCTCAAGTGCGAAAAACCATTTAAAATTGAAAATCAACAGGGATAGGAAAGCCCTGTAACCCGAGGATCATGGCTAAAATTGTCGGTGTTCACGGTATCGCGCAAGAATTTAGGGGTAGCCACACGATTTCTGCTGAGTGGTTGCCGAGTCTCAAGGATGGATTGAAACTCGCAGGAACCGAGTTAGAGTCCGATACTGATTTTCGTTGTGCGTTTTACGGAGATCTTTTTCGGGGAAAATCGAAAGCGATCGGCATTCCGAACTACGATGTTAGTGATGTCGATTCCGATTGGGAAAAAGAATTACTCCAGTCCTGGTGGCAAGAAACGGAACGAGTGGAAAATAATCATGGCTCTTCTGGTTTCTGTGTGGAAGGAAGAAGGATAGGGATAATTTTCCAGAAACATAGTCTTCAAAGCTTTGCCTAGCAAGACTCCTAAGAATGATAAGCACTGATTATCACACAAACATCGGAATGCGAATAGCATTTCGAGGGAAAAATCTACCCCAAAAATTATCCAGAGAGCTTTGTCGGGGTTAAGTGAATCTCGGTTTTTCGGTGGCATTGCCGAGAAATTGGTTATTTTTTATCTTAAGCAAGTGGGGAGCTATTTACCGAAATTTTGGGTTAAAGCCCCGTCCTTTTAGGACGGCTTTTTAAACTATAGCTTGTTAACTTAACTTTTATTGTGCTATACTAATTTTATCTAAGTACCCCGTATGTAAAATG
>SFAU01000099.1 GCA_007096045.1 Microcystis novacekii Mn_MB_F_20050700_S1
AACTAAGATGGTTAGCTAAAAACTGTCTTTGATTCTTTAACTTGTCCTTGTTATACTCGAAAAAGCTCGGAAGTATAAGAGTTTGTGCTGCCTATTTTTTCGGAAAAATAGGTTGTAATGGGAGACTCTTTGTTTTCCTAGACAAAAATAATTACTTTTTCAAAAAAAAACTTTTCTATTTTTTTGTTGGGTATTTTATTCTCTGGAAGTCCCTTATATGCTAACCTATACAGCACAGATTGTCAAGATTCAACAAGTCTATTTAACAAGATAAACCTGGATCACGAGTCCGACCAAGGCGAATAGACCGATAGCGCACAGAGAACCGGCAACGATCATTCCTAATGAGAGATTTCGAGGTCGATAAAAGTCTCCCCGTTGAATCCGGCGTAATTCTTTCGGGTGTTCCAGGGTTGCGGTAACGATGGCGATGGTTCCTAAGGCGACGAAGGCAATCCCCGTCAGCCGAGTAATCCCGATGGGCGGGGCGTTTTTCCCGCCGAGGCTTTCGTGAATGGCGTTGATAATGCCATGAATGCCGACCCCGAAACTGATCAGCGATAGACTGGTGCGGATCCAGGCCATCAGGGTACGTTCGGCGGCGGCGCGACTACGTTCTCTTGCCAGTTCGTTGGCTAGGTTGGGAGGGTCGCGGGGCGGTAAGCTATCCATAGACCTTTGGGCAGAATTGAAAAATTGTTGTCTGGTTAGAGAGTCAGGAGAAATAATCAAGAATTTTATCGGCAATAATCCCGATAGAAACCTAGTTATCTGCTAAAATCCCTGTTTTTGAAGCTTTAAGACTTTCAAAAACAAATTGTGCGGTACGCTAATGGCGATCGCCAAAAGGATTTCTATCGGCTGCCGAATCCCTCCTCTAGTTTTTCCATCACCCGTTCTAGGCTAAAACTCGCCGCCTTCTGGCGCGGGGGATAGTCCTGGAAAGTGGCGAGAAACTCAGCGGCGAGCGCCTGCGCTGGAACTAACATAAAGGTATCGAAAGAAGTTAAGACAATTATATCGTCTTCTCTGAAAAATCCCTGAAAGTGAGCCGACCTCATGGGAGCAGCAATCGAGAATCTAGGTTATGGTTCTAATCGCCATAATTGGGAGTAGGATGTCTGCCGCGAATAAAGAAGAATAGTATACTTTTACTAACTATCAGGTACGTTCCCCCTCATCGATTAGTTGCTTAGTCGGATTTGCAGCAGGGAACGCACCCGACAAAATCAGCGTAATCGCACTACCTCTGTAAACCAATGTCTAGATTATAGTAGGACGGTATCAGCCGAAAGTTGAGAAGATTGTCCAGTATGGTTAAATGTCGCGCTGATGTTTTAATATTACCTATCGCCTAAAACTATGATTACTTATATTAAAATTCATGGCTTTAAATCCTTTCATAATTTTGAAATGGTATTCACGCCGCTTACTGTAGTTGCTGGGGTTAATGCTTCTGGTAAGAGTAATTTATTTGATGCTTTGCAATTGTTGGCGCGGTTGGCAGAAGTGGATCTGAAGACGGCTTTTAGCGAGCAACGAGGACATCCTAGCGAACTTTTTACCCAGTATGATGAGGACGACTACGCCACGGAAATGGAATTTATAGTTGAAATGTTAGTCAATCGCAAGGTAAAAGATAATTGGGGTGGGGAAGTCGATCTTAAATATACAAGGTTGCGCTATCAATTAAAAATTAAACGAGAGTCTAATATAAGTGGATTTGAAAACTTGTATATTGTTGATGAACGTTTAGAAAACTTAAAGCATAATGAAGATAATTGGGTAAAAGATTATATTCCTAAGACAGTATTGGAAAGTTGGCGACCAAAAGTAGTAACGGGTAGGAGAGCCATTCCTTATATTAAGACTGAAGATATTAATGGTATTGCTACCATTGTTGTACCTCAAGATGGTCAACAAGGAAATAAAAAAGTATTTCCCGCAAAAAACGCATCACAAACTGTTTTAAGCAGCATTAATACTGTAGATTTTAAACATATATTAGCAGCCAAACAAGAAATGCTGAGTTGGAAGTTTATGCAGCTTAATCCCGAAGATCTGCGAGAACCTACTCGTCAAGATATAGGCATCAGAGATACAATAACAGCAAGTGGTAAGAATTTAGCTGCTGCTTTATTTCGCATCAAACAAGATGATGAATATACCCTCACAGCAATTTCCCGTGATCTCAATAATCTGCTACCGAATCTTACAGAAGTTAATGTTTATGATGACAAAGCAAATCGACAATTTATTATCAAGGTAAAAGGTGATGATGGTCGGGAGTTTTCTTCGAGAGTGCTTTCCGAAGGAACCCTACGTTTATTAACATTATGTGTCCTGCAATACGATCCACAACATACAGGATTACTGTGTTTTGAAGAGCCAGAAAATGGCATTCATCCTTTTCGTATTGAAGCAATGGCAAGATTATTAAAAGAGCTAACTGTCGATTTTAAAGATACTGAAATGCCTTTACGCCAAGTAATAGTGAATACTCATTCTCCAGTTCTAGTGAATCAATTAATTAATTGGCAAGATGATGAAAATGTCAGCATTTGGTTTTCTCAACTTACCAATCGAATATCCACTATTGAAGGGAAGCGAATTAAGATGAAAAGCAGTAATTTTCACCCTGTTATCAAAGAGAATCAAAAGCAATTAACCTTATTTTCCTCCGAAAATGAGGCCAAGCTAACTCTCTCGGAAGTTGTCGAATATCTAAAAACTGCTGATGCTGAAAGTGCGATTAAAAATATTAAAAATCAACAAAACTAATTAATGTAAATCAATTAAGATGGCAAAAAAAATCAAACAAATAATTATTGCCTTAGCTACAGAAGGCAGTTCTGATCATAGATTTTTACCGAATATTATTAAGCGCACTTTCGAGAGAGTTGCTTTTGACGATGAACAAGAAATAGAAATTTTTGAACCAATTTGTCTTCCACAAATCTCTGGCGAAAATATCCGAGACAAAGCTAAAAAATACGCAATTCAAGCGGTGGAGAAGGGAGCAATGGTTTTGTGCTTCCATGCAGACGCAGATGATCAAACAGATAAAAACGCATTTAAGGAAAGAATTGAGCCAGCTTTTAATGCTATTAAATCAGACGAGCGAGACTTATGTAAAAATTTAGTTGCTATCGTTCCAATACAAATGACTGAAGCCTGGATATTAGCAGACAAAGAATTACTAAAAAAAGAATTGTGTACAAATAAAAGTGATAGTGAGTTAGCAATCGATAAAGATCCCGAATCTTTTAGCAATCCGAAAGAAACGATTAAAAATGCCATCAATAAAGCGAGAGAAGGTATAACTAAACGGTATCGAAATAAACTAAAAATTGACGATTTATATTCACCGCTTGGTACAAAAATCCCATTGTCGAAATTAGAATCCTTATCTTCCTACAAAAAATTTGAAGAGGCAGTACGAGATATTTTTCCACAATTAACGAAAGTCAACAATATAGAGGATAATCCTGATGAAACGTGAATAGGACTTTGCTAATAGCATTTTTCTAAAGTAATGGTAGAGATGGTTAATTTTCCTCACCCCCAAACCCTCTCCCAAAAAGGAAGAAGGGAGAAAGGAGTGGAATGTCTGCCACGAATAAAGAAAAATGGCATAAGGTGCGTTCATCCTCGTCGATTTAGTTCTCCCTATGCGATCGCTACTTCCGCCTAACAACCCGTTGCATAAATCACTTGAGCCGAAGAAAGGATTTGATTACGGCGTAGGTAGTTGCGACTGGTGGCAATGCCTTGGCGGGTAATCAGGTCAACATCTCGATCGAAAATGCTTTTTAGCTCTGCTTCCATTTGGTCTAGGGTGCTGAATGTGGGATGAGCTTCTGGATGAAATTCCACCATAACATCAATGTCGCTGTCGGGGCGGAAGTCTTCGCGCAGGACGGAGCCGAATAGAGCAAATTCGGTCACTTGCCAGCGATCGCAAAACTGGGCAATTTTTTCCATCGGTAGGTGGACACTGAGCTTTGTTGAAGTGTCGCTTGCAGTAATGGTCATTGATTACTCCCAAGGTTTCAAGTTGCCGATCTCAAAAACGTGGCCGATAGCTGATCACTGAAAGCTCCTTAAATATCTAACCTTTGGTAGATGCTATTAAGATGATTTAGGTGCTGCTGGGGATCAAAGCAACTTTCGATCTCGTCGGGGGATAAAATGCCAGTAACTCGCTCATCTTGGCTGATAAAAGCTTTAAAATTGCCGTTATCGGTGTTCCAGGCGCGATGGGCGTTTTCTTGGACGATTTTATAGGCAGATTCCCGGCTAATTCCCTTACTCACCAAAGTTAAAAGAACTCTTTGACTGAAAATCACGCCACCGTAAACATTCATATTTCGCTTCATGTTTTCGGGATACACCAGCAGATTTTTGACTAAATCGGTGATTTCCTTGAGCATAAAGTGGGTCAAAATGCAAACATCTGGCAGCATCACCCGTTCTACGGAACTATGGGAAATATCTCTTTCGTGCCAGAGGGCGATATTTTCTAAGGCGGAAACGCTATGACTACGGATAATTCTCGCCATTCCCGTTAAGCGTTCTGAACGGATGGGATTACGTTTATGGGGCATAGCTGAGGAGCCTTTTTGTCCTTTGGAAAAGTATTCTTCTACTTCTAGGACATCGGTTCTTTGTAGGTTGCGAATCTCCACGGCAAAACGTTCGATCGAAGCCGCTAATAAGGCTAATTGTTGCACATAATCGGCGTGTCGATCGCGCGAGATCACTTGAGTGGAAGCGGTATCCGGTTCTAATCCTAACTTCTGACAGGTTAACGCCTCAATTTTGGGATCAATATTGGCATAGGTTCCCACTGCACCAGATATTTTACCGATGGCGATGTCTTGGCGCAAGCGAATTAAACGATCGCGTCCTCGCAGCACTTCCGCTAACCATCCCGCTAGTTTAAAGCCAAAGGTGATCGGTTCGGCGTGAATGCCGTGGGAACGTCCCACCATGACTGTATAACGGTGTTCTTGGGCGCGATAGCGCAGGGCTTGAATAAAATCTTCTAATTGTTCTAAAATCAGGTTTAAACTGGCGACTAATTGTAAGGACAGGGCGGTATCTAATACATCAGAACTGGTTAAACCCAAATGAATATAACGTCCCGGCTCGCCCACATATTCGTTAACATTTGTTAAAAAGGCGATGACATCGTGGCGTACTTCTGCTTCTATTTCTAAAATGCGATCGGGATCAAAATTAGCTTTTGCCTTAATTTCTGCCACTGCATCCCCTGGAATATAGCCTAATTCTGCCTGCGCTTCACAGACGGCTATCTCTACCTCTAACCATGTTTGATATTTATATCTATCCGTCCACAAATTCCCCATTGCAGGGAGAGTATAACGCTCGATCACTATTAATTCTTCCAAGACAACCGTTTAATTGTATCGGATCGGGGCAAGTCTGGGAATAGGCAAGGGGCAGCTTATCTTACTTAATCTAGACTAAATCGAACCCCTAACCCCTAGCTTCAACCCAGGCGTTGTCAAATTGAAAGATGCTCCGAATCAGCACCGGAACTGAAATTACTTTGATAGCAAGGATTGCATGGCATCTTGACAATTAGTGTTTAATGAACGAATATTGCCGATAGTTGGGCTTAAGTGGGGAACAAGAGTCGCTCGATTTAGCGGTGGAATTAGCCCTACAATCGGCGTAGGGCTAATTCATGAATTAGCCCTACAATCGGCGTTGTCAAATTGAAAGATGCTCCGAATCAGCACTGGAGCATTGCATCTTTCCTCTTCTGATCTGACAACGCCTCAACCCATGCTCGCATTTTACCCGGATTGTTCAATCCGTAGGGATCGACGAGTTTTTTAAATTCTAGTTGCAGCGGATTAATTTGTCTGCTGCCGCCATCTTCCATGATATAAGTGTGAGGATTGGCAATAGCTGCCCCCTGTTGTTCATAGATAGCAATAATCTCATTTAATCGAGTTTCTGTGGTAAATTCTAGCAAGGGAAGACCGGCGGGAATAACTTTACCTTGAAATTTCAAAAATTCTAGGTGCATCATTATTTCTTCACCAAAATAATTATAGAGTTTCTCTACCGTGGCTAGATTAAAATAAAAAGCTTGTAGATAAGTTATCTTGGGGTTAAAACTACGCGCGTGGAGAGTGGTATGATTCCAAGTAAATTCTAGGATACTGCTGCCTTTTTGGGTTTCTTCCGGCGTTTTATAGTAAGTAAGTTCACCATTATATTCTTGAATTAAAGACTCTAAGGCGACTCGATCGCCCGCCGATACTATTAACAAAACTGCTGCTTTTCCTGTGGGTAAATAATCCTTAAGAGCGATAAAATAAGCGGGAATTGGCCAAGAGTGAACACTAACCATTTTCTTGACGATGCCATCACTATCACTGAGAGCTTGACCAAATTTAGCGGCGGTGATAAAATCGGCAAAAGTAACGATAAATTCCGCCCAAGGATAACAGGGAGCGAGAGCTATTTCTAACTCGGTAATAATACCATTTGTTCCGTAGGCATGATTGACTTTTTCCACCTCATCCCCCCGTAGTTCGATAATTTTTGGTTCTGTTTCTAGGGTGACTAACTGCACTGCTTGCAGATTGCCCCTATCCTTCAATTGTCCATAATTAATTGAACCCATGCCCACACTACCACCCCCGATAAAACCGCCAATTGTAGCCGTCCGATAGGTAGAAGGGGCCATTCTTAATTCCCAACCAATTTTGCGAGCTTGTTTATCGAAAAATGCCATTTTTACCCCCGCTTCTACTCGCGTTGTCCCCGGTTTGATCGAGATAATTTTTGTTAGTTTGGTTGTCTCTAAAATTACTCCTCCCCCCAAGGGAACACATTGACCATAATTACCTGTACCCGCACCTCTAACTGTTAAAGGAATTTGGTATTTAACGCAGGTTTTAGCGATGTCAATAACTTCTTGGCTATTGTGGGGACGAATGACTAAATCAGCCCGTTTATCTTGCAGTTGTGCCTCTAAAATGGGACTAAAATGATAGTAATCTAAGGAAAGTTTCGCCACTTGCCCCGGATCGGTGATAATTTCCAAATGGGAAAGTTCTTCAATGAGATTTTGACAGTTAGATTTCATGGTTAGGTAGGGTTTGCTGAAAAGGTATATTGGTGGGGTTAGGAGACAGGAGACAGGAGTCAGTATTCAGGATTCAGGATTCAGGATTCAGGATTCAGGAGTCAGGAGACAGGAGACAGGATTCAGGAGTCAGGAGATTATTTTTATTTATTCTCCCCATACCCCAATTCATAATTCATAATTCATAATTCAAAAAGGAAAAATTAAAAACCGATCGCCTAGGCGGTCGGTTTCACTAAGAAGTATAAACTTTTATTAACTTTGTTTGCTGAGAAACTGTTGAGCTTGTCTAATAGCGGCAGCACCGATATTGAAGACAGCCCAGCCACCAGCAATAAGCAAAGGGGTTAAAACGATTAACACTCTCCAGTCCATAGATTTCCTTCTCCTCGGTCAGTGCTTAAAAGATTGTTACTTGATTCTCATTTTATATTTATACCCTAAACCGCCCCTTTTGGGAATCCGGTATCAGTACCTTTTCCCCCATGAACGAGGGCAAGTTTAGCATAGCGCTCGGCGTGTTCGATCAACTCTTGAGCCTCCTGTGGTGACACTTCCCGGACGCGTTTAGCGGGAATACCCACCACTAAAGATCGCGGTGGTATATCTTTTGTCACAATACTACCCGCCCCGACAATACTACCCGCCCCGACGCGCACACCATCGAGAATCACTGCCCCAATGCCGATTAAACAACCGCGTTCTATATGGGCTGCGTGAATTACCGCCCGATGCCCGATGGTAACGTAATCCTCAAGGATAGTAATTTTGCCCGGATCTCCGTGTAGGATCGCCCCATCTTGGATATTAGTATAAGCCCCAATTTCGATGCGTTCCACGTCGGCGCGCAATACCGCCCCATACCAAACACTCACCCCCACAGCTAGGGAAATATCGCCCATTACCGTGGCATTAGGGGCAATAAAAGCCGCTTGACTGACATCGACAAGCGGCCAGAAATTAGAAGTTGATCTTAAGTTATCTAAAGACATGAAAGAATCTACACTAGAGTCGAAAGAGAATACCCGTCCAATTTGGTTGGGTATAATATGGATAGGATTATTGGTACAAAGATAACAATTTTTAGTTTAGGTTCTTCCATGATCAATGCAAGTTTACAATACCCTGTTTTTGGCCCCGATATCCATTGTCCTCACTGTCGGCAGCTAATCCCCGCCCTCACTTTGACGGATACCTATTTGTGTCCGCGCCATGGGGCTTTTGAAGCCGATCCCAAAACGGGTGAGTTGGTTCACTTGCAGTCAGGACGGCATTGGCGACTCTGGAATGGTGAGTGGTATCGTCAACACACTCACCCGGATGGTATTCGTTTTGAGATTCACGAAGCACTTGATCGCCTCTATACTCAAGGATTTAAGGCGACTAAAGTAATTATTGCCAACCGTTATCGCGATCTAGTTAGTTCCTACCTAGAACGTAACACTACTTGGCGCGGTAATGAACCGGGTGAAGCCGCTATTCCCCGTCTCTACGGTTTACCAGTAGAATTTAGCCCCAATGCCCCCGATGAACCCTGTTGGGATGTAATTAATTTTGATCTGGAAAAAGAACCGGGGGTTCCCAAACGTTATCCCTATTTTCGTCTTTTTGATTAATCATTTATCATTTATCAGTTATCAGTTATCAGTTATCAGTGAATAATCTCACTTAATAAACTCGGCTCTTCGGGAATTGTTAGGCAATGGAGGAGGTGATAAGGGATGAAACCATTATAGAGAAAGACATTGCTGCGGTTTTTGGTAATCAATTAAGTCTCTTGCCAGATAAGGATTTAGTCGATTTATACCACCCGATCGAATCATACCAAGTAACGAAGAAACATAAACTGATAACCTCAAAACTGAATCGGGAGGCAGAGCGATGAAGGATTGCTTATCAACCCCGAATTCTGACTGATTACTGATTACTGATCACTGATTACTGATCACTGAAAATGCACCATGCTTCTATTCGTACCGCTAATATCCATCGGGCGATCGCTTTTTATCAACTTCTCGGTTTTACCCTCGAGGAAAGATTCACCACGGGTTATACTTTGGCCTGTTGGCTAACGGGGTTAAATGGGCGCATCGAATTAATCCAAATTCCCCAACCGAAACCCGCACCCGATGCCTTTGGTGATCAGCATTATGTCGGTTATTATCACTTGTCTTTTGACCTAACAGAAAATGTCAGCAATTTACCAGAATGGTTAGAAAAATTAACAAATAACTTTCAGCAAGCTCATCAAGAGGATGCTGATTTATATCAACCTTTAAATATTCTTTTGCCACCCCAACAACAGATGATCGGCGATCACGTCTATGAAGTCACTTTTATTGCCGATACAGACGGTTTACCCCTGGAATTTATCCGTCGTTTAACCTAAAAAGATTGTCCCACTTCTAAGACTTTTATTTGGCCGTTGCGAGACAAAATAACCTGTTGATTGCCAACTTCCACTAAAGTCCAACCGTTGATAAATTCCCCCTGAGAAATACGAGTAGTTATCCCCTTATTATCAAATAAAGCTGAAGATCGATCGCCTAAATCCATCACCCCCACCAGGGTATTTTTCACCTGATTATTGGTAGGAATAAGCAATGCCACCGGCGGTTTTACCTCGGGGGCAGCCGGTAATGGTGGCGCAGAAATATCGGGATTTGGGGGTGGAACCGGGGCAATTTTGGCAGTGGTTTTAGGGGGTTGGGGATAAACGGGAACGTAAATTCTTTCTATTAGCCTAGGAGTATTATTAACCGGTAAATTAGCGGGTGGTGGTGGTGGAACCGTGGCTACCGGAGAAGGGTTATTTTTAGGAGAAGGATAAGGATCGGGAGATGAAGTTGCACCTTGGCGATCAATAATAGTCAGAGATGATTGCAGATAGGCGATAAATTTTTGATCTTCCGGGGAAATCGTGCCATTTTGAGAGACAGGGGCATTTTTTTGACTGATGAGCCCTGCCACCACCCAACCCAGATAGACGCAAGCAATGACAAAAATAACTTTATCTAGGGGCATTCTGGGATTTTCTTCATCGCCCGCTGCCATATTGTTTGCACTCCTCGATCGCTGCTGTCGTTTCGATTCTAACAGGATAGCGCATTGCCAAAAACAATTTTTTAATTTATCAAAATGCCCCTAGGGGGGATATAGTAGAGAAAGAATGATGTATCTTAATATAAGTAAAGTTTTGTAACAATTCTGAAATCCTTTGCTCAACTCTACCCTAGTCCCCAGCAATCCCGATCGCCTGAAACCCCTAGTCCCTAACTGGGAAAAATGTCAATCCGTCTTTTGGACAGCAGCATTTCTGGTATCAGTCCCCGTATTCATGCAAGCGCCCCTAGTGCGCTACTACCCCGAAATTAGCCTAGGTTTAACCATTTTCTGGGTGGGGTTAGGGATTTGGCTGCTCAAACAGGCAAAAATCAGTCTTTGGGGGGATTTACTTTTGGGCTTTAGTTGGAGTTGGTTAGCCGGTTCTCTGTACTGGGGTTGGTGGCGTTGGGAACCCTTGATCCACATTCCCATGGAAGCGATCGGGCTGCCCTTTGTTCTCTGGGGATTATGCAAAGGTCGCGGCAAAGTGGGCAATCTTTTCTATCTCGGTTCTCTGTTAGGAACCGCCATCACCGACTTATATTTCTATCTAACGGGACTAATTCCCTACTGGCGACAATTAATGACCGTGGAACTAGACCCCAACCTAGTATCGTCGATATTTGATAGTGCTTTGTCCCAAATTCAGACCCCCTGGGGCATCAGTTGGGCGATTGTACTGCTCAACCTGCTCTTAGCGATCGGTATCTATCCTTTGCAAAAACGGGTATGTCATTGGTGGGCATTTAGCGGAGCCGTATTGAGTACAATTTTAGTCGATGGTTTATTTTGGATTACCGCTTCTCTGGCCTAATGGTTTTGCTAGCTAATTCCCGTTTCCACCTATTTACTTAGATAGATGAAAATGTGCGGAATCTCGGTATATAACGTGTAGTTACCACCATCTATCATATTGCCGCTTATGTACCCGTGGATATACTGCTAGGAGAAAACCCCTATTTACTACTCGATACCGATAAGGGACAGCGTTTTTTCCCCCTCCTGGGGAGAGCTTACTGGAAGATCGGACGGAGCAAAGATAACGATATCGTGATTAAAGATCAATGGATCTCTCGCAATCACGCTGTTTTACAATCGACGGAGACAGGAGATTTTTATCTGATCGATCTCGGTAGTCGCAATGGAACTTTTGTCAATGGCAGAAGGGTATCTATTCCCGTGACTATCCATAACAAAGATCGGATCAGCTTTGGTAAAACCAAAGTGCAGTTCCATCGTCCTACTCCCACTAATGCAGGCAAGCAACCGCGCAATGTAGAATCGGATACCCTCACCTCCACCGTCCATGAACGGCGCTTAACATCGGTGCTGGTGGTAGATATACGGAATTTTACGGCTTTAACCCAGCAATTAGACGAAAAAGTGCTTGCTTCTCTGATTGGCAATTGGTTTCGCCATGCCGGGAGTATTGTCCGCAGTTCCGGCAGTTGGGTAGATAAATATATCGGTGATGCGATCATGGCCATCTGGTTTCACGGCCAACAGGAAGTCAGTCAAGACGATATCCTGCAAATTTTCCAAGCAATTGCGCAACTACAGAAAATGACCAACGCTTTAAGCGAACAATATCCCTTACCCTTCAAATTACGCATCGGTGCGGCAGTGAATACCGGTTATGCCATGGTGGGCAATACTGGCAGTGGTGAACATCCAGATTATACGGCGATCGGCGATACAGTCAACGCCGCTTTTCGTTTAGAGTCGGCTACTAAAGAAATAGGTAAGGATTTAGCCATCGGAGCAACTACCTACAGTTATCTCATCGGTTTACCCCATCTCCAGGAAGCTTTTGATCAACATACGGTCAGTCTGAAAGGATACGAGGATAACACTATTACCTACGGAACCGCTTTTAATAACTTGGATCGTTTCCTCGATGCCAATAGTAGTGAGGAGATGACCGGAATTACAGGATTTGTCGGCAATGTCGGTTTTCAGGATTTAAATGGGGAGTGGGGAGATGTTTCAGTGATCAGTGATCAGTAATCACCGAAAAGAAGACGGCAATTTCTCTTTCAGTGATACCCCAGTTAACTATCCTAGTGTTAGTCATTTATCTTCCTCTTTTGATTCAGAAGAAGAAGACCATTGCGCCAAACCAGCACCAATTAAAGCACTAGGACATGATAAGGCA